>JBFJHN010000371.1:0-4300 GCA_041613275.1 Candidatus Krumholzibacteriia bacterium
CAGACCCAGGTCACGCCGCAGCGCCTGGACCTCGTACAGCGGCGTCCCCCCGACGCGCAAGGACGTCATGTGCGCCGGCGACTCGACCGGGAGCAGCTCGCGGTAGCGCCAGATGCTGGGATCGGTGCGCGCGCGCAGGCTTTCGCGCGTGAGTGCGACAGAGAGTCGTTCGTCGTCCCACAGCACGTCCTGCATGCCGCCGCATCGCGCGCATCGATACGGCTGCGGCTCGTACGCGTGCGTCGTGCCGCAGGCAATGCAACGCGTGCCGATGATGCGTTGCGCTTTGGGCAGCGCCGACGTCCTCATGTCGCTCCCTCGTGCGCACGCCACTGCGGGCGCGCGGCTTCGAAGCGCTTCCACAGCTGGGCCGCCGCCTCGCGACAGGCGCCGGCGAGCTCGTTCGTGTCGACGCGCGTGCAGCGTCCCTCGTCGACGACGCGTTCGCCCGCGACGAAGACGCTGCGCACCTCGGACTCCACGTCGCCGAACAACAGATGATCCCAGACGTTGTCGGCGTCGAGCGGCGTAGGCGGCACGTAGCGCGTGACGACGACGTCGGCCGGACTTCCAGGAGTGAGTTTGCCCGCTCCAGGGAGCCACGCAGCGAGCAGATGCGGGTTGGCGTGCAGGAGCGATTCGGCGACGACGGCGCCGTCGCCCGCGCGCGGTTCCTGGCGCTGCGCGAGGGTGGCGACACGAGCCTCCTGCAGCATGCCCGCGCCGTAGGCATCGGTCCCCAGCGCGACCTGGATTCCGGCGCGCCACATGGCGCCGACATCGGCGCGGCCGACGCCGTTGTTCATGTTGGAACGCGGGTTGTGCGCGACGACGACGCCGCGTTCTGCGAGCTGCCGCAGCTCGTTCTCGCCGAGGTGCACGCCGTGCGCCAGCAGCGCGCCGGGCTGCAGCAGGTCGAAACGTTCCAAGCGCGCGACGACGCCACTTTCGCCGCTCGGGGCCCCGCGCGCGCGGTCGACGCGATCCTCAGCACCGTGCACGTGGGCGCGCAAGTCGTGCTCGGCGGCGATGGCGGCGGCGTGCTCGAGCGTTGCGTCCGAGAGCGTGAACGACGCGTGCAGACCCAGCATCGAGCCCAGTCGAAACGGCAGCGCCCGCGACGCGGTGGCGTGGCGGGCGTTCTCGGCCAGCGCTTTCTCGGCGGCGCCTTCACCGAGACGATCCGAAACCTCGAAGCACACGACGGCACGCTGGCCGACCGCTTCGAACCCGGCAGCGACCTCCTCCAAGGAGCCTTCGATGGCGCCGAAGCTTGCGTGATGGTCGAACACCGCGGTGACGCCGCGACGCAGGCCGTCGACCGCCGTGAGCATGGCGCTCGCGCGCACGTCTTCGGGCTGCAGGCACGCGTCCAGCTTCCACCAGAGGTTGCGCAACAACGCGGCGAAGTCCGGCGCCGCGACCGGCACGCGCATCCCGCGCACCAGGGCGCTGTAGGCGTGTGTGTGCGCGTTCACCAGCCCCGGGAGGACGAGACCCCCTTGGGCGTCGATGTGCTCGGCGTGTGCGTCTGGGACGCTGGGCTCGGGGACGATCTCGCGGACGACACCGTCTTCGAGAACGAGCGTCCCCCGGTCCACGAGCGTCGCACCCGGATGCAGGGTGAGAATCCGGGCGTTGGAGATGAGCGTGCGCGGCACGGAGCTTCCCTTGGAAACGTAGAACGCTCCGAACGTAGCGGAAGGGGAAACCGGGCGTCAAACGACGCGAGAGCCACGTGGGGACGAACCGTCAAGGGACCCGCAGCGTCAGCGAACCTTCGGCGCGCAGGGACGTCCGCGCACCGTGCGCGAAAACCGACGCGGCACGCACGCGTGCGCCAAGCGGCCCGCGCTCCAGCGCGACCCCGCAGGCGAGGCGGACGCCTTCACCGCTCACCCGTCGCGATGCGATGGCGCCGGCGACGTAGGGATCCGGAACGTACGGCGCGGTGCGACCCGAACTCGACGCGTAGCTCGAGACGATGGCTTGCAACGCCACGCTTCCGGTGCGCTGGTCGAGCCGCAGCACCCAAGCACTGCCGCTGTCCCGCCGGCCTTCCTCGAGCGCGAACACCTCGACCGCCCGGTACTCGATCCCCAGATGCGCGGCGGCCGCGAGCGGACGTTGGACGCGCACGACGAGAGAACGCGTGCGCGTCACGTCGGTGGGGCCGAAATCCTCGACGCCGACGTCGCGTGTGCACACGTCGCGTTGGCGAACGCGAAGCTCGAGCGTGTGCTCGGCGTGGCTGCCGGACAGCTGTGCCAGAACTTCCCGGCTCGAGCGTCGCGCGCCCAGCGAGTCGCGACGGGCGCTTTCCGCTGCGCCCAGCTCGAGCCGCGCGTTCCGCCACGTCAGGCGCGTTTGCACCAGCGCTTGACGCATGGCGCTGCGCCGCTCGCTCGCGGGAGCGGCAGCCCACGGGGGTCGCGCGGCGGGAGCCGCGCCTTCGAGACGCGTGCGCAAGCGCCAGCCCGCGCCTTGCCAGGCGACACCGACGAGCCACGCATGACGCGCATCGCGACGCACGAGCTCCGCCGCCGACTCGACGCGCGCGGTACGTTTCGACCATGCAGCGCCCCACCAGCGCGACGCCCGCGTGCGCACGAGACCACCGGTCCACGTGCCGAAGCGCGCGACCGGTACGGCGACCACGCCGGCACGCACGGCGAGACCCGCATGCCGCCCGACGACGACCGTGGTGCGCACGCCGCGCCCCGCTGCCAGCGCCATTCCGCGCACGCTGCGCGCGCGATCCAAGCCCACATGGGGGGCGATGCCGTTGGCGCGCCGCACGGCGGTGCCCCCGGCGCGCAGGCGCTCCTCACCGCTCCACCACAGGAGTCCCTGCGCGTGACGCCAGCGCATGTCGCCGACGACGCCACGCAGCCGCGGCGTCTCCCACGCCACGGCGGACGCCGACGGCGAAGCCTGCGTGTCGGCCGCACGCATCACCACACGCCACGGTCGTCGCGTCACGTCGACGGACGCATCGCGCCGCGCGCGCAGGACCGTTGTACGCAGCGTCGCGCGCACCGGTGTCGGGGATTCGAGCGCGACGGCAAAGCGTACGAACGGCCGCGTGCGTTGGGCACGCTCCGGATCCCATCCGGGGAGCGCCGCGAGCTCGGCGGGCGAGCGTGGAGCCGCCTCGCGCAGAGCATCCAGCGACTCGGTTTCGAGCCAGGGCAGAACGCTGAGCCGCGAGGGATCGCGACGCCCGAGGTCGACGGGATCCACCAGCAGCGCGTCGAGCTCGCGCAGCAGCTCCTCGTCGAGGCTCGCTTCGGCGTGCGCATCGACGAGAGCGGGCTCGACCCCCGCACGCGCATCCACCATGTGCGGCGGCTGGGCGCACACGTCCGGGCCGCCCGACGATGCGAACGACATCAATGCCGCGAGCGCGAGCCGAACTCGAGCATCCAAGCGTGACTCCAACCGAGCTCGGGGTGGGTACGTGCGCCGTAGACGACGTGCACGCTGCGGCTCCCGACTTCGAGGCCCGAGGCGACGCTGCCCGTGGCCACGTCGTACGCCGCGTGCGCGACGAGACCGTCCGCGTGCAGCGTGAGCGCAGCGCGCGAGCGCGCGGCCAGACCGGGGACCCGCTCGTGCTGCACATCGATCGTGGCGTGTCGATGGATTTCGATCCGCGCGCCGAGGTCGATGTGCAACGCATCGTCCGTTGGCTGCGCGCGCAGCACGAGCACGGCACCGTGACGCTTCAGGCTCAAACCGAAATGCGGCTGCATGCGAACATGCGCCGCGTAGCGCACGAACTCGCGGCGGCGCATTTGCACCCCGACGCCCAGGTGGCCCCTCCGCGTGCGCGCCTGCACGACGACACCGAGCGCATGCGCGCGATGCACCGGACTCGTACGCTGCTCCCAACCGAGGGCGATCCCGGCCCGGTCCCACGTACGTCGGGCGCGCACGAACGCATCCACGAGGCCGCTGCCGGAGAACACGTGCGCGGTTCCCAGCTGGAGGCTTCCGCCGCTCGTGCTCGGCGCCGCGGCGGAAGCGTGCGCGCTGAACACGTCGATGCCCGCGCGCGCAGTCACGCGTGCGTCGGCCGCCTGCGCAGCCGCGGCGCGCGCGAGCCCGCAGGCTGCTGTGCCGCTCAAGGCGAGCGATGCGAGACACCGTGCGGCACGGCGCCGCGAACCAATCCGATGCATCGAAGCTGGGACGTGTCGGGGGAGCCGGAACCCAGAAGCTCGAGCCGCAGGACGTAGACGCCCTCGGAAAGCTCGTGTCCGCGATCGTCGGTGCCGTCCCACACCAAGCGGCGCGG
>JBFJHN010000372.1:0-4291 GCA_041613275.1 Candidatus Krumholzibacteriia bacterium
GCGCTGCACGAAGGTTCGGGCCCGACGTTGGTGTGTGGAAAGCTTGCCCAAAGGCCCCCGCCTCCTGCGGGGCTCCTGCTACCCCGCCGCACTCCAGGCAACGCGACCGCCCGTCACGACGATCCGCGCGTTGTTGACGCCGAAGTGGTATGGCACTTCGCGATAGTCGTCACCCCAGGTCACGACCAAATCGCACGGGCGTCCCGGCTCCAGACTGCCGACACGATTGCCCAGCCCCACGGCAAAAGCCGCATTCAGCGTGCTCGCCGCCAGCGCCTCGTCCGGAGTCAAACGCATCACCGAGCATGCCAAGGACCAAATCGCCTGCATGCTCGGACAGTGGCTGGACCCGGGGTTGAAGTCGGTGGCCAGGGCCACGATGGCGCCCGCGTCCACCAACCGTCGTGCCGGCGCATAGTCGCGCAGCGCCAGGCCGAAACTGGTTCCAGGCAGCAGCACGGCCACCGTGCGACTCGCCGCGAGCGCGGTGACGCCCTGCTCCGAAACCCGGATCAAGTGATCCGCCGAGACGGCTCCGATCCGACACGCCAGTTCCGTACCGCCGTACGATTCCAGCTCATCCGCGTGCAGCTTGGGGGCCAAACCGTGACGCCGGCCGGCGTCCAGGATGCGTTCGCTCTCTGCGAGCGTGAACACGCTCGGTTCGCAGAAGACATCGTTGAATTGCGCCATCTCACCTACGCGCGGCAACATCTCCTCGATGACGAGCTCGACGTACGCGTCGCGACGCGTACGGAATTCCTGAGGGATCTCGTGCGCCCCGAGGAACGTCACGACGACGCGCATGGGCACCCGCTCTGCGGCGCGTCGGATGGCGCGCAGCGACTTGAGCTCGTCCTCGACCGTGAGGCCGTAGCCGCTCTTGATCTCGACGGTCGTGGTGCCGTGCTCGAGCATGCGTTGTAACCGCGGTACCGCGAGCGCCACGAGATCGTCCTCGCTGCGTGCACGCAGGTCGCGCACGCTGGCGTGGATGCCGCCACCGGCGGCCGCGATCTCGATGTAGCTCTTCCCCTCGATGCGCGCGGCGTACTCGGCGGGGCGCGCGCAGCCGAACAGCGCGTGCGTGTGGGGATCGACGAATCCGGGGATGACGGCACCGCGCCGCGCATCGACCTCGACGCAGCCGGGGCGTTTGTCGATGCGCGCGAGCACGTCGCGTTCGCGGCCCCAGTCGACGATGACACCGTCGCGCGCCACCAGCGCCGCGTCCGCGACGCGCTGCAAACGCCCGAAGCCCGCGCCGCGCTGCGGAGTGCCCTCGTCGCACGGGGAAACGATTTCGCTGCAGTTGAAGAGCAGGAAGTCGACTTCCGGCACGCTCGCCCCCGCGGTCACGGCTCGACCAGCGGCATGCGCAAGCCGTGACGCTGGGCGGCCTGTCGCGCTTCCGGATAGCCGGCGTCGACGTGGCGCGCGATGCCCATTCCGGGGTCGGTCGTGAGCACGCGCTGCAGCCGCGCGGCGGCCTCCGGCGTCCCGTCGGCGACGATGACCATGCCGGCGTGGATCGAAAGGCCCATCCCGACGCCGCCGCCGTGGTGCAGCGAAACCCACGAGGCGCCCCCCACCGCGTTGATCATCGCGTTCAGCAGCGGCCAGTCCGCCACCGCGTCGCTGCCGTCGCGCATGCCTTCGGTCTCGCGATACGGGCTCGCCACCGAGCCCGAATCCAGATGATCGCGCCCGATGACGATGGGCGCACGCAGCTCGCCGCGCGCCACGAGGTCGTTCAGCGCCAGGCCGAAGCGCTCGCGCTGGCCGAAGCCCAGCCAGCAGATCCGCGACGGCAGGCCTTGAAAGGCGACCTGCTCGGCGGCCATGCGAATCCAGCGACACAGCGCATCGTCGTCGGCGAAGAGCTCGAGCACGAGCTCGTCCGTACGCGCGATATCGGCCGGATCGCCGGAGAGCGCCACCCAGCGGAACGGGCCCTTGCCCTCGCAGAACAAGGGTCGCACGTACGCGGGAACGAAACCGGGGTAGTCGAAGGCGTTGTCGACGCCCGCACGCTGGGCTTGACCCCTCAGGTTGTTGCCGTAGTCGAACACGATGCTGCCCGCCTTCTGGAAGTCCAGCATCGCACGGCAGTGCGTGGCCATCGCGCGCAGGCTGCGTTCGACATAGCCGCGCGGATCGCTCTGACGCAGCGCCGCGGCCGCGCCCACGTCGAGTCCGTCGGGCACGTAACCGTTCAGCTCGTCGTGCGCGGAGGTCTGGTCGGTGACGATGTCGGGCGCGAAGCCGCGCCGCACCAGCTCCGGCAGCACCTCGGCGCAGTTGCCGACGAGTCCGATGCTGAGCGCCTCGCGCGCCGCGCGCGCGCGTTCGGCGCGCTCGAGCGCAGAGTCGATCGAGGTCTCGAGAACCTGGCAGTAGCGCGTGTCGACCCGCCGCCGGGCACGCTCGGCATCGACCTCGACGGCCAGACACACGCCGCCGCTCATCGTCACGGCCAGCGGCTGCGCACCGCCCATGCCGCCCAGACCGCCGGTCAGCACGATGCGCCCGGCGAGGCTGCCGCCGAAGTGCTGGGCCGCGCAAGCGGCCAGCGTCTCGTAGGTTCCCTGCAGGATTCCCTGCGTGCCGATGTAGATCCAGCTTCCCGCCGTCATCTGGCCGTACATCATGAGCCCGCGGCGGTCGAGCTCGTGGAAATGCTCCCAGGTCGCCCACTGCGGCACGAGGTTGGAGTTCGCAATGAGCACGCGCGGCGCGTCGGCGTGCGTGCTGAAGATGGCCACCGGCTTGCCGGATTGCACCAGAAGCGTTTCGTCGTTCTCGAGCTCGCGCAGCGCGTGCAGGATGGCGCGCGCCGACTCCCAGTTGCGCGCCGCGCGCCCGATACCGACATAGACGACCAGCTCCTCCGGCTTCTCGGCGACCTCCGGATCGAGGTTGTTGCAGAACATGCGCAGCGCGGCCTCCTGCAGCCAGCCCTTGCACGTGAGCGTGTCGCCACGCGGAGCGCGTACTCGGCGCGCGCGCACCGCCGCATCGATGTCGAGCGGTGAAGACTTCGTCTCCGGCATGACACTCTCCTTCGTCGCCGCGTTTCACGCCCGCTGCGTCACGCGCTCGTCGCAAGTGGCGTCGCGCACGCTTCTTCGGCGGCGCGCACGATGGTTCGGAGGCTCTCGGGTGCCGCCAAGGTCTCGAGATCCGGGGCCAACACACGATCTTCTTCGAGACGTGGAACGAAACGCCGCACCGCTTGCAGCGCGGCGTCGGTGCCACAGCCGCGCTTCAGAGGGGCGTGAAACTCCAGCGCCTGAGCCGCCGACATGAGCTCCGCGGCCAGCACGCCTCGCACGTTGCGCAGCAGACGCGGCAGACGCGCCGCCGCGATGCTCCCCATGCTGTTGTGGTCCTCGGTGCCGCCACCGGTGACCACGTTGTCCAGCGTCGCCGCATGGCAGGTGGTGCGGTTCTCCGACACCAGCGCGGCAGACAGATACTGCGCCATCATCATGCCCGACTGCACGCCCGGCCGCGGGGCCAAACAGCGTGGCAGCTGCTCGACGTCGTTGTCGTACAGCAGATGGAACAAGCGACGTTCCGCGAGGCTCGCGATCTCGGCGACGGCCACGCTGAGGTGGTCGAGCACCAGCGCCACGGGCTGGCCGTGGAAGTTGCCGCCCGACAGCACGCGCCCGTCGTCGGGAAAAACCAGCGGATTGTCGGTGACCGCGTCGGCCTCGATCTGCAGCACGCTCTGCACGTAGTGCAACGCGTCCTGCGAGGCGCCCAGCACCTGCGGGGTGCAGCGCAACGAGTAGGCGTCCTGCACGCGCGCGCAATCGGCATGGCTGGCGACGATCTCGCTTCCCTGGAGCAGCGCGCGCAGGTTGCGCGCCACGGCACGTTGTCCCGCATGTCCGCGCGCGTCGTGCAGCTGCGGCTCGAAGGCCAGGATGCTGCCGAGCAGCGCTTCGATGGACATCGCCGCAGCCACCTGCGCCGCGTGCAGCACGAGCTGTGTTTCGGCGCTCGCCAGCACGCCGAACGCCGTCATGTACTGCGTGCCGTTGATGAGCGCCAGACCCTCTTTCATCTGGAAGCGGTGCGGTTGCAACCCGGTGAGCTCGAGCGCGCGCTGCGCGGGCTTGCGCTCGCCCGCGTGAAACACATCGCCCTCGCCCATGAGCGCCAGGCCAATATGCGCCAGCGGCGCCAGATCACCGCTCGCACCCACCGAGCCCTTCTCCGGCACGAGCGGCACGATGTCGTGATTGAGAAACGCAATCAGCTGCTCGATGAGGGCCACGCC
>JBFJHN010000373.1:0-4279 GCA_041613275.1 Candidatus Krumholzibacteriia bacterium
TCGCGTGCACGCTGGCGTTCGCGTGGACGCTCTTGGTATCGGCGAGCCTGCGATCGGGCGTCGCGCGGCGACTGGGCACGCTCGATCCTTTCATTCGCATCTCGTTGTGGCTCGTGGGGGCGTGGGGTTCGTACGCGCTCGGCGCCAACAACGCCGCCAACGTCACCGGTGTCTTCGTGGCCAGCGGCCTGGTGTCGACGTCGCAGGCCGCGTGGGTGGCGGGCGGCAGCATCGCGCTCGGCATCCTGACCTTCGGTCGGCGCATGATGCATCTGGTCGGCAGGAACCTCGTGCGTCTCGAACCGCAAACCGCGCTCATCGCCATGCTGGCGCAAGCGCTGACCGTGCACCTGTTCGCGGTGTGGGGCGTGCCGGTGTCGGCTTCACAGGCCCTGGCCGGAGCGGTTCTCGGCGTCGGTTTGGCCAAGGGCGTGCGCACGATCAACCGCCGAGCCTTCACCAACATTCTTCTCGGTTGGATCGGCACGCCGCTCGTGGGCGCGCTGTTGGCCTATGCGCTCATCGAGGTATTCGGACCACGTTGAGTCATGCCTCGACGCGCGCTGCAGCGCCTTGCGCGTGAGCGTCGAGAGCGGCAAGGCGCGGCTTGCGGCGGGCCGGACCCAGCGAACCTCGAGCGCCGCGAGATCGAGATTCGCCAACGGTGTGGCCTTGGGGCCGCCGTTCGCGCCTCGCGAGGCAGCCCGCGCCGCGGCGCGCACGCTGCCTCCGCGCGCCGCCGCCGCAGTGACCACGCGCAGCTCGATGCGATGCGCCAGGATGCCGTGGCGCACGGTCTCGAGGACATGGGGCGCGGTCACCTTCACCCCCACGCGCTGCTGCAAGCGCGCGGCCCAGCGTCGGACCCGCGCCGCCGTGGGGCGCGACGTCGCCGCTGCGCGCGTGTCGACCTGGATCGGGACCTCCCACCAATCCTGCAACAGGCGCCCGCTCGTGCGCCGCACCAGCAGCAACGCGCCACCGCGCCGTACCAGGAAAGCGATCGCATGCACCCGGCTCGGTTCGGGACGTTTGCGTGGCCTCGGCAGCTCCAGCGTCCGCCCAGCGGCACGTGCGCGGCACATCCGGCGGACCGGGCAGGCGTCGCACCTCGGTGCGGCGCGCGTGCACACCGTGGCACCGAGCTCCATGAGCGCCTGGTTCGCGTCTCCGGGCGTGCGCGTGCAGGCCCATCGACGCGCGAGCTCCCACATGCGGCGGCGCACGGCGGGAGACTCGACGTCGTCTTCGATCTCGAACCAGCGCGCGAACACACGCACGACGTTGCCGTCGAGGATCGGCTCGCGTCTTCCAAACGCAATGCTGGCGATGGCGCCCGCCGTGTAGTCCCCGATGCCCGGCAGGGCGCGCAATCCGGGGACGTCGTCGGGCACGCGCCCGCCGTGCTCGCGCACGACGGTTTGCGCCGCGGCGTGCAAGTGGCGCGCGCGCCGGTAGTAGCCCAGGCCCGACCAGGCGCGCAGCACGTCCTCGAGCGGAGCACGCGCCAGCGCGCGGACGGTGGGGTACCGGCGCACGAACGCGCGGTAGTAGGGCACGACCACGTCGACGCGCGTCTGCTGCAGCATGATCTCGGAGATCCAGATGCGGTACGGGTCCCGCGTGCGCCGCCACGGCAGATCCCGTTGCTGCGCGCGGTACCAGCGCACCAGTCGTGGCCGCAAGCGAACGAGCACGTCCTCCGCGTCGCGCGTCACGTTCATGGTATCCCGTCCGTGCGCACGCCGGCGGTCGCGCGACGCTCGCGGTAAAACGTTCAAGCGGTCCGCTCGATGACGCGGTCCCAGGTTTCGTCGTCGACGTTGCAGCCGGTGAGAAGGACGCACACGGGTGCCGGCGGACGCGCGCCGTCGAGCAGTGCGGCCACCCCGACGGCGGCCGAACCCTCGACTCGAACCTGGTGCTCGTCCCAGAGCCAGCGCATGGCTTGCGCGATCCGTTCCTCCGACACCAGCCGGACGTCGTCGAACCAGCGCGAAACGTACTCGAAGCTGCGCGTGCTCACGCCGCCTTCCAACCCCTCGGCCAGCGTCTCGGGAGCGTGGTGGCGCAGGATGGCCTCGCCGCGTCGCAGCGAGTCGTGCATGGCGGGCGTGTTCGTCGACTGCACGCCGATCAAGCGTACGTCGGGCTTCAGCTCGCGCACCACACAGCCGATGCCGGCGGCCAGCCCGCCGCCTCCCACGGGCACGAGGATGCTCGCCACGTCGGGCAGCTGCTCGAGAATCTCGAGCCCGAGCGTGCCCCCGTTGCCGGCCATGATATGCGGATCGTCGAACGGCGACACGAACAGCGCGTCGTGCGCTTCGGCCCACTGCCGGGCGGCCGCCTCCGCGTCGTCGTAGCTCGAGCTGTCGACCAGCGTGATTTCGGCGCCGAGCGCGGCGATGGCGTCGCGCTTGACGCGCGCGCTCGTGCGCGGAACGAAGACGTGGGGTCGGCTGCCCATACCGCGCAGCGCATGCGCGACTCCGAGGCCATGGTTGCCCGCGGATGCGGCCACCCAGCGCTTGGGCTCGGCGCACTGCGCGCGCACCGCGAGCGGTCCACGCGCTTTGAAGCTTCCGGTCACCTGCTGGGATTCCAGCTTCAGGAAGACGCGTGCGCCAAAACACCGTGTTGCGGGCCCGGACGGCACCAGCGGAGTGCGCCGTGTCCGATTCTCGACCGCCGGCCGCACCTGGCGCACGAGATGCAGGCTGAGTTCCATTCCGTTCTTTCCGCTCGAGTTCCGAGGGACCGGCGACGCGATTTGCACGGTATGTCGCAAATGGAGAACTGACAACCCTCGAGCGGGTTGCGCCAAATCCAGCATCGAGGGCGTCGCGGACAGCGTGCGGAATCGCACTGTTCCAGGCCGTTCCTCGCGGGGCCCAAGCGGCGCCGGCCCGGAAACGATTGCCTGGCGCGGTCGCGACCCGGCACGGCACCTGCGAAAAGTAGTCGCAGCGAGCTGTGCGTGGTGCGCCCGGTGGCGGGTGTCCTTGCGTCACCCATGGCTCAGGAAGGTTCGAGATGTCCGCACGTATCCGGTTTCGAGACGGACAATCGGGATTCACGATCGTCGAAGCCCTCGTGGCGCTCACGATCTTCGGGATCGGTACGATCCTGTTGATGCAGCTGGCGCCTCGAGCTTCACAAACCGCAAACCACGCAAGGGCGCTCAGCACCGCAAACGGACTCGCCCTGGCGAAGATCGAGGAGCTGCGCGGTCTGCCGGATACGCACGCAGACCTCGCCGACGGGACGCACGACGATCCCGCGAATCCCATTGACGACAACTACGAGCGGCGCTGGGACGTCACGATGGACGACCCCATCCAGGGGATGCGTCGTGTCGAGGTGTCGGTCCGGCTCCACAACACCGCGAGTTCCGACAGTGTGGCCACCCTGGTGACGTACTTCTGACGAGGGCGATGAGAACCATGAAGCGCGACCGCAAACTCCTGCACAAATGGCTCGGCGGAGCTTCCCGCAAGGGATTCACGCTGTACGAGATGCTGGTGTCCACGTTGGTGGCTAGCGTCGCACTCGTAACGACGACGATGATTGCCAGCCAGATGAGCGATCAAATGCGCAGCGAGCGCATGCGCGTATCGGCGCAGGACAGCGCGCGCATCGTCGTGGACGAGATCACACGCTACCTACGCGCGGCGGGCTCGCAGGCCGATCAGTCTCGTGGGCAGAAGCGCTTCGTGTATGCCGGTCCTTGGACGCTCGGTCTCAACGCCAACCTGTTCCCCATCGACGATCCGGATGGCACCGGGGAGCCGGCGGCGCTGGATCCCACCTTGGGCTCGGTGTCGGTCCCCCTGGGTGCGGGCTTCACCTACGACCCACCGCGAGCCTACGCGGGCGGCGCCGAGACCATCGTGCTGACCGTCGACTCCGATCGCGACGGCTACCTGTCGTACTCCGACGCGACGGACGACGAGGAAGAAGAGTCATCGAACCCGAACGACATGGTCCTCAAGGCGTATGTCTACGGCAGCGATGGCACGCAGAACATCGAGGACGAGGTGGCGCTGGCGCTCATCCGCGGTCCGGCGCCGCAGGGTGGCTCGGGCCAAGTGCCTCAACCGCTCTTTGCGTACTGGATCGACGACGACAACGATGCGTCCACGGCACCGTTGCTCCACGGCGACTCGGATGGAAACGGTGAGCTGTCCCAAAGCGAGATCGCGTCCCTGACGCCAGTGACGGCCGACGAGCTGGCGCTCATCGTCAGGGTCGATGTGACGGCCACGGCGGAGAGCGA
>JBFJHN010000374.1:0-4271 GCA_041613275.1 Candidatus Krumholzibacteriia bacterium
ATGCCCACGAGCTTGCCGTCCTCGAGAACGGGAATGTGCCGAATGCCATTGACCTTCATCTTCATGAACACCGATTCGAACTCGTCGTTGCGGTCGGCGCAGACCGGGTTGCGCGTCATGAACGCGTCGACCGAGTGCTCGATGTCGGAGAGCTTGAAGCGTGCGAAGAAGCGCAAGAGGTCGCGCTCGGTGAAGATGCCCACGAGGTCACCGTGCTCGAGAACCAGGATACATCCGACGTCGCGCGACGCCATCTTGTGCACGGCTTCCAGGAGACTGTCCGACACGTGGACGGTGATGGGCGCCGGCGTCATCCACTTCCATATCTTGCGACTATGATCCATCGGACTCTCCCTGATCTCCGGAGCCGGGCGCCGAACTCCCGCTCCTCTTCGCATCGATCTTCTCACGCAGCGAATGTTCGATCTCGTCCGACCAGTGCGCCATCAGGTAGTCGTGGAACAAGCGCTTCATGCGTTCGAAGTCTCCATCGAGTCTCGCGAGACGCTCGTCGAACGCGTTGCCGTCCGTCGAGGCGTCGTAGGCGTCCGGATCGAACGTGGTGCGCAGCTGCTCGACGAACGCGCCTACCTGCGCGAGAACGTCTTCACGGATGGCGTCTCGCATGCCTGTTCCTCGCAAGGTTGGATCACACGCGCCGGCACGGAGCCTTCTGAAAGTGGTTGTCTGGCATGCTGTTGCGACGGGACGTGACCGCTGTTGGCTAGCAACCGCCAAGCCAGCGAGACCACGAACCTTTGGCGTACGTTGGTTGACGTCTGAGGTCCGTCGTTCGCTGCATGCAGAGACGTACGCATTCGCGCGCGCGCGTTCCGTCTTTGACGGATATCGGCTTGCTCGAACCGTGTGGACGCGTTCTTGACGCGATTTGCTCTTGCCATCCAACCGGCGCTTCCCGAACATTGCGCTCCCCCAAACGGGGCGCCTGGCTCGAGGCTTCTTGCTCAGCTTCGCGATACACCTCGCTCGTCGCGCCCAACATCGTCGCGTTCGCGGGTCGAGCCTCCAGGATGCGTTCGCAAACGAGGGACGTGGCCGTCGACGGACCTCGATCGGAGGAGGGACATGATGACGAAGTGGAAGTCGCTTTTGCCCGCACTGGTCTTCGCGCTTGCGAGCGCGTGCGTGCTCGCCTCGGGCGTCCAGGCGACTCCGCCGGGTGGGCCGTGCACGCAGGCGTTCAGTGGACTGGTCGCCTGGTGGCCCTTCGAAGACAGCAGCAACGACATCTACGACGTCAATGACGGTGGCCTGTTCGGCGACGCCGAGTACGACTTCGGGATGGTCGATCGCGCCGTGCGGCTGGACGGCGTCGACGATCACGTCCACATCCCGTGCGGCGGCGTTTCGCGCCTGAACCTGCAGTCCTTCACCATCGAAGGCTGGGTGCTGGTCAACGGCGCCAACGCCGGCGGCGAGACCGGATATCAGACCATCATCGGCAAGTCGGCTTCCGACGTTGATCGCAACTACGCGCTGTTCGTGGCCAGCTCCGACGTCCCCGGAGTCAATCCGGGCGCGCTGGTGTTCGCCTGCAGTCAGGGCGGTGCGCGGCATTCGTGGGTTGGAACGATCGGCGTGGCCGACGGACTGTGGCATCACGTCGCCGTGACCTACGACGGCTTGAACACGCGGCTCTTCGTCGACGGGCAGTTCGACATCGACGCCGGCCCGGTAATGGATCCGCCGCCGTTCGGCGCCCTGGACGAGAACGGCGCCTCGGTGACCATCGGCTTCAACACCTTCGCCAGCCCCAACCGTCTCAACGGGCGCATCGACGAGCTTTCGATCTACGACCTGGCGCTGACCGGGTCCGATCTGCAAGCCGTGGTCTCCGCGGGGCCGGCGGGCAAGTGCGACTGCGTCGAAACCGTGGGCATGGCCAGCCTGTGGCCAGGCGACGGGGACACCTACGAGGTCGTGCACTCCAACAACGGCAATCCGATCAACGGCCTGTCCTACGCGCCCGGCAAAGTCGGGCCGTCGTTCAGCTTCGATGGCATCGACGACGGCATCACGGTCGTTTCGCCCTCGTCGATCGACTTCGGAACGGGCGAGAGCTTCAGCATCGAGGGCTGGATCCGCGCCGACTCCGATGCGGCCGACATCGTCGTCATCATGGACAAGCGCAGCGACTTCGTTGCCGGCGATCCGAACCTCGCCGTCGTGGGCTACGTGCTGTACCTGAACTTCGGGCAGCTCGCGTTTCAGCTCGCCGACGCGCCGGCGGCGGTGGGGACGTGGTCCAACTTCGTCTCCACGAGCCCCGACCTGCGCGATGGTCAGTTCCACCACATCGCCGTGTCCATCGAGCGCGGCGCTTCCCCGTCGGGGACCTTCTACGTCGACGCGCAAGCGGTCTCCGGTTTCGATCCCTCCAGCGAGCCCGGCGATCTGTCGAACAGCGGCCCGCTACGCATCGGCCATTCGGCGGGCCAGGGATCGACGGCGTTCTACAAAGGGTTGATCGACGAAGTGAGCATCTTCGATCGTGCGCTGGACGGCTTGGAGATCAATGCCATCTACAACGCCGCCTCGCTCGGAAAGTGCCGCGCCTCGACCGCCACGGATAGCGACGGCGTGCATGTGCCGCGCATTCCCAACGCGCTGCGGGTCTACCCGAACCCCTTCAACCCGCGGGCAACCATTGCCTACGTGGTCCGCGAGCCGGGTCCCGTGCAGCTGGACGTGTACAACCTGCTGGGCCGGCGGGTCGCCCGCTTGATCGACGGCCACCAGCCCTCGGGGACGTACTCGGTGATCTGGAACGGCAACGACGCCCGCGGCAACCGCATGGGGTCGGGAGTCTACTTCTTGCGCTTGCGAACACCACGAAACGCCGTGACGGAGAAGATCGTCCTCGCGAAGTAGGAGAGACGCTCATCGACGTACGCTCTTCATCCCATTCCGGCGGCGGCGGGCCCAAACGAACACGGACCGCCGCCGCTCGGCTTGACGCATACCGCGGATGCGTACCCTGGTCTCCGTTGCGCAACGCATGGTCGCTGGCGCGAACGTTGCTGAACCCAGGGTTGGAGTTGGAAGATGAAGCTCGTCTACAACATGCGCAAAACCGACGAGCCGGACCCCGCCGTGGTGCTGGTCCTCAAGGGCTGCGTCGATAGCGACACGGCGCCCGACTTCGGGAAGGTCATGGACCTGCTCCTGGAGCGGCATCGCTGCCCGCTCGTGGTCGACATGACCGACGTCGCGTACATCAGCTCCGCGGGCTGGCGTGAGTTCGTGAACAAAACGCAGGGCATCATCGAGAAGCAGCTCAACATCCGCATCGTAGGCATGCAGTCGACGGTGCGCGACGTCTTCGAACTCATCGGCCTGGATCACGTCTTCCCCACGCACAACACCGTCGACGCCGCCTGCGAAGCCCTGCGCACGAGCACGGCGCGCTGACGCAACGCAGGCACGCACGCGCTCAATCGTCGTCGCCCTCCCACGCCTCGCGCGCTTCGCGAAAGATCCACGGCACCATCACGAGCGCCGCCGTGGGATCGGCCCACCACCATCCCAGGCGCGCGTTCAGCACCAACCCGACGAGCAGTGTGAAGGAGAGGTAGGCGCATGCGAAGGTCTCGGACGCGTCGGCCACCAGCGCGCGACTCCCGAGCGCGATGCCCGTGCGCCGCTTGGCGATGGCCAGCGCAGGCATGACCAGAAGCGACAGCGCGGCGAGGCCAACGCCCACGAGGCTTTCTTCCGCTGCGCGTCGTTCTACCAGGGTCAGGATGGACTCGTAGGCCACGTAGGCACACAGGGCGAACAGCGTGAAGCCGACGAAGCGCTGCGCGCGGCGTTCCGCTTGCGCGTGCTCGGCCGGATTCCCGCCCCGGACCTCGGCGCGGAAGCGCCGGAGCACCATCCACGCCGCGGCGCTCTCGATGGCGCTGTCGTAGCCGAATCCGAGGAGCGCGATGCTGCCCGCCACCCAGCCCGCGGCAACCGCCACGACGCACTCGACGACGTTGTACGCGAGCGTGAACGCCTCGAGGCGCACGGCCTTGCGCAGAAGCGCCTCGCGTCCCCCGGGTGGAGGCGGCGGCGCCGACTCCAGCGGCTCCGCACCGGCTTGTGTGTCGTCGCGCGTGCTCAATCGGACCTCTTGCGGCTCACCGCCTGCACGGGCGCGGCGGCGCCCGGCGCCGCGGGCATGTCGTTCCAGTGCAGTACGGCGTTGTACACCAAACGGAAGTCCGAGTGATTCAGATCGCGGTGCATCGGGTTGAAGGAGAACA
>JBFJHN010000375.1:0-4268 GCA_041613275.1 Candidatus Krumholzibacteriia bacterium
GCGCGAAGACGACCAGCGCCGGAACGAGCGGTCCGACCGCGTCGCCCGAGCGCAACCGCAAGATGACGTGCACCGCCATCGGAACCACGAAGACGGCGTTCGTCGGATGGTTGAGGATCGCGAACGCGAGCGTGACCCCGCACGCGAGCCAGGCACGTCGCCGACCGCCGGCCGTGTCCGACTCGCTCGCGCGCACGAAGGCGAGGAACGCCGCGGTGACGAGAAGCGCGCTCAGCGTGTTCTCCAAGCCGCCCGCCGCCCACGCCGCCCAGGCGTCCGAGAAGCAAAGCGCCAACGGCGCAACCAGCAGCAGCCACGCGCGCGCGCCCGGCGGCGCGCCTTCCGGCGCGGCGAAAAGACGCGTGCGCCCGAAGCCCAGCAGCACGAGCACCGTGGCCACCGAGCACAACCCACCCAAGGCGCGCGCGGCTCCGGGAAGATCGGCGCCTGTCTTGTGCAGCACGGCCAAGATCACGGTCCACAGGAAGTTCGTGTAGCCCTCGACGCGCTCGCCAACGTTGAACACGAGCCCGTGTCCCTCGGCGAGATTGCGCGCGTAGCGGAAGGAGATGAAGGCGTCGTCGTCCACCCAGCCGTGGAAGTAACGCTGGCGCAGGACGAGCCACAGGAGTCCGCCCAGCACGGCCCCGGCGGCCAGGAAGTGGGAAGTGGAAAGTCGGCGGGGCTGCGACATGCGCCAACCGATCAGGCGATCTGGCGTTCGGCGTGGTAGGAGCTGCGCACGAGCGGCCCCGACTCGCAGTAGCGGAAGCCGAGCTCGAGCGCCTTCTCGCGATACGCCGCGAACTGATCCGGACGCACGAAGCGGTCGACGGGCAAATGGTCCTTCGTGGGCTGCAGGTACTGTCCGATCGTGAGTACGTCGCAGTCGACCTTGCGCAGGTCGCGGATCACCTGCTCGACCTCGTCGTCGGTTTCACCGATGCCCACCATGATGCCCGTCTTGGTGAACGCACCGTGCCGTTTGGCGCGTTGCAGCAGCTCGAGCGTGCGTTCGTAGCGCGCCTGCGGCCGCACGACGCGATACAGGCGCGGCACGGTCTCGGTGTTGTGGTTGAGGATCTCGGGCGCAGCGTCGAGCACCTGTTGCAGCGCGTCCCAGTTGCCCTGGAAGTCGGGGATGAGCACCTCGACGCGACACTCGGGAACGAGCTTGCGCACCTCGTGGATGCATGCGGCGAAGATGCCGGCGCCGCCGTCTTCGAGCTCGTCGCGATTGACGCTCGTGATCACCGCGTGACGCACGCCCAGAGTATGGATGGCACGGGCGAGGCGGCGCGGCTCGTCCGTATCGAGGCCCTGCGGGCGGCCGGTCTTGACCGCGCAGAAGCCGCAGCTTCGCGTGCAGATGTCGCCCAAGATCATGAACGTGGCCGTTCCCGCGCCCCAGCATTCGGCGATGTTGGGACAGCGCGCGCTCTCGCACACGGTGTGCAGCCCGTGCTCTTCGACCAACCCGCGCACACGCCGGTACTCGCTGCCTTGCGGCAGTCGCACCTTGAGCCACTCGGGCCGCCGCGCCGGGGCGCAGGGCGAAGCGCCGTCCGCGGAGGCGGAGTGCGTGCCGGTTTCAGGAGCCGATTCGTGAAGCACGGGAATCCTCTTCGGAATGGCAGCGAGCGGGTGCGCGCATGGCTGGTACGTCGCAGCATCACGGCCGCAGACCGGGCGACGCCCCGAAAAGCGCCCGAACGGCGGCCCAGAGGACGACATTATAGCCCAGGCTCGACCCGCGGCAACCCGCGCCTACCTGCGGCGACCCGCGGCACCGCGGGCCGATTCCCGACGCGCGCCGAGCCGCCCGCGCGGTTTCGGCCTTCGCGTGGTGCCCCGCAAGGGAGCGTGGCATCCCCTTTGCCTCATTCAGAGCCGACGGGAGCGAGGCATGCCCAACCAGTCGGCCAGACGCCGGGTCGCCGCGACGCAGCGCATTCGGTTGCCCAACTCAGCGCCACGCGTTGACCAGGACCCAGGCACCCGCCGCAGCGTACGGGCCATCGTCCGTACGCTCGACGCGCTCGTGCGTGCCGGCCGTCCGGAAACCGGTCGCTCGTCCGAACGCTTTCTCCCCCGCGTCAAGACCCACCTCGATCATCTGGTGCGCCAGCTCGACGTGCACCTGGAAGAGCACGCCTTTCTCCAGCTGAGCGTCGGCCGCGAAGCGATTCTGTACCAAGGCAAGCCCGTTCTCGAGCTGCGCGGTAACCGCGGGTTGCTGGCCGCGATTCTCGATGCGGGCGGCGTCGCCGAGATCCTCTTCCGGCGCGGCGTTGCGCGCGCCGAGATCGAACGTTTCGTGCAGGCGCTGCATCGCAGCCCGCGCGTTCCCGATGGCGTGCACTCCGCGGCAGCGTCGCTGTGGGAATGCGACCTCGAGTTCATCCGCGTACGCTGCGCGGAGGAGCGTCTCCCCGTCCGGCCCGCACGCTTCGAGGCCTTCGATCTGGCCAACCGTCCGGTAGAGCGTGCCGACGAAGTCTCCACCGATCTCACGCTCGATCCCGCATACACCGCCGCGGCCGAAGTCGAAGACATGCCGTCCGTGAACGTCAACGCGCTTCCCAGCTCGGTGCGCGCGGCGCTCGTCGAGCCGCCGGAGCCTACGAAGCGTCCTGAGCACTTCATGCCGCGCGGCGAGGCGGCCGTACAGGAGCTCGAGCGCTGCCTCGTTGCCATGCAAAACACCGAGCGCGACGAGGGTGCGCTGGAGCTGGGACGCACGCTCCTGATGCGCATCCTCGAGATGCGCCTGCGATCGCGTCAACTGCAAGCGGCGTACGATCTGTTGGCAAATCTGTGGGCGCAGTCGCGTCATCGCGCCGTGGCGATCACCCTGCGGCGGATGGTCACGGCCCTGTGCCAGGAGAACTACGTGCTGGAGTTCGGCGAGCTGCTGCTCCAGTCACGCAGCGGCCACGCGGGCGCGCGCTGGGTGCGCAAGATCCTCGAACAGCTGGGCGAGACGGCGATCGAGCCGCTGTGGCTCATCTATCAGGAAGCCGGCGACGAGCGTCAGCGCGACGCCGTGCGCGAGGTCCTGACCGTCGTGGCTTGGAAGGACCCGGGCGAGCTGGTGCGCCACGTGGAGAAACGCCCTTGGAACGAGGTGCGCGATCTGATCTACGTGCTCGGGCAGATCGGCGGCAGCAAGGTCGTTCCTGCGCTGCGACGCTGGATCCACCACGAAGACTCGCGCGTGCGTATCGAGGTCCTGCGGGCGCTGAACGAACACGATACCAAGGCCGCGACGACGGTGCTGTGCGACATGCTGGCCGACGAAGACTATCGCGTGCGTCAGACCGCCGTGTGGTCGCTCGCAACGCGCGACGACGCCCAAGCGCTGCCACGGCTCGCCAAGATCATCTTCGACGACCCGAGCTTCCGCGAGCGCTCCGCGGACGAGCGCGACGACTTCTTCCGCACCTGCGGGCGCTTGGCCGACGACAAGATGCGGGAACGGTTGGCGCAGCTGGTTCAGCAGCGCCAGCTGCTCTCTCGTGGCTGGAAGTCCGAGCTGCGTCGCGGTGCCGCGCTGGCGCTGGGCGAGAGCGGCTGGGACGAGGCGCGGGCGATTCTCGAGAAGGCGTCGAAGTCGCGGGATGCGCGCTTGCGCGAAGCATGCCGCAGCGCGCTGGCGGCGTTGGCGCCGCACGTCCACGGCGAAGTCGGGGATACACGGCGTCCGGCACCGCGCGCGCGCGACGCGTCGCGAAAAGAACCACGAAGGCCGGAGATCGTGGACGCGCCGTCGCTGGAGGTGGAGGAATGAGCGAAGCGCAGGCCTCTCTCGAAACCATCGTCGTCAACGGTTTGCAGACGGGGATCACCGCCTATCGCTCCAACGAGGAAGCCACCTCGAAGCTGGTGGCGTTGCTGCACACGGGACTCTCGCGTTTGCTCGCCAACCACGGCCCGTTGGAGCTGCGTTGCGCCGGGCAGTTCATCCACCTGGCCGGCCAACGTCTGCCGCGCGGCGACGAGGACCGCGTTGCGACGCGGCGCTTGTTGCGCCTGCTGCGTCACTGCGGCATCCGCGCGCTGCGCATCGAGCCGGGGCTGGGAGTCGGCGAGCTCAAGCGGGTGCTGGAGGTCCTGGGACACGCCAGCCTGCCCGGCGAGCTGCTGTGCGAGGTTCCGGGGCGCTTGAGCCACGCGCAAGTGGTGCACGTCCAGGTTCTCGAGCACACACACGAACGCGCGCTGCGTTTTCCGGGGGGCTTGGGCTTTTCGGTGCATCGCAGCGCCGC
>JBFJHN010000376.1:0-4258 GCA_041613275.1 Candidatus Krumholzibacteriia bacterium
CCGGGGTTGCCGCTCCCGTAGACGATCCAGGCTCCGTCGCGCGTTTGCGTAGGGTTTTCCGCGTCCACGCCGTCCTGCGACACCTGACGCGCGCTGCCGCCCTCCGCGCCTGCTATCCAGATTTCGAGGTGGCCGCCACGATTCGAGCTCCACAAAATGCTGCGGCCGTCGACGCTGAACGCGGGGTCCCAGTCGTCGGCCGCGTCGTCCGTGATCTGGCGCAGCTCGCCCGAGCGCACGTTCAGCGTCCAGATGTCGAGGTTGCCGCTGCGATTCGACGAAAACACGATGCGGTTGCCGTCGGGCGAGTACGCGGGTTGACGGTCGCGCGCGTTGCCATGCGTGAGCCGCGTGCCGCCGGAATACGGTGAGTTACCCTGCATGTTGACCTCGGTGAGGCTCTCGCGCCAGAGAATCTCGTCGAAGACCATCGTGTCGTTGTCGATGAAGTCGAATCGAACGAAGTCTCCCGAGCCGCCCCAGACGCTCTGCACCCAGAAGAGCGGGCCCTCGTTTCCGGTGAACGGATCGAGGATCAAGACGCGGCCGAGCGCGCTCGAGATATCACCGAGCAAGCTTGTGGATTCGGCGAAGATGAGTGCCCGACTGTCGGGGGTCCAGGTTGCGCCCGAGACCTTGTTCGATTTTGTGACGAGTTTACGCACCTCACCCGTTGCGGCATCGATCATCACCAGTGTGTTGTCCGTCGTGTTCTGGGTCACTCGACCGCTCGAAGCGGTCAACCAGGCGCCATCGGGTGACCAGCGCAGTCCAAAGAGGAAACGGCCGTCGAACTGTGCGAGCTCGACATCCTGACCGGTCTGGATGTCGTGGATCCCAACGACGGATCCCGGCGTGGCCGCATCACCCATCGCCCGCACGTACGCCACTCGATCACCCGTCGGGGACCAAGTGGCGTCGGAAACGTTGTCGAGAATCTTGCGCTCGGACCCGCCCACCACGGAGACGCGATATGCGGAGCTGCCCTCGTCGCTGATGCGCAGGAAGAGAACGTTCGTGCCGTCGGGCGAGAACTTCGGGTTGTAGCCCGAGCCCTCCGTCAGCGGCGCCTCGATGCCGCCCTTCAGCTGGCGCAGCCAAACACGCTGGCGGCCGTCACGTTCCGACACGAAGGCGATCATGCTGCCGTCGGGTGACGCCGACGGCTCGGCGTCCTTGCCCGAGTGCGTGATCGAAACCACTTTGATGGGCTCGAGAATCTCGGTGCTCCCGAAGCGGTCGACGACGAACGCGCCCGCGGCGCCGCCGAGCAAGAAGAGCGCGGCGGCCACCAACCACGGTCGCAGACGTGCGCCTTCCCCGGACGGAGCCCGCGCGCCGGCCGCCTGCACGGCCGCGGTGTCGACGCCCGACAGCGAGCGGTTCGAGGCATCCGACGCGTTGCGCAACGCGAACGCCAGGTCGTGCGCCGATTGAAAGCGCCGTGCCGGCGCCTTCTCGAGACAGCGGCGCAGAATGCGCTCGACCGCGTCGGGGACCGCCAGCACGGAAGGGTCAGACACCGAAACATCCGTCGGGTCGGACTGTAGAATTGCGTTCATGATGGGAACGGCCGAGTCCCCCTCGAAGGGTGCGCGCCCCTTCAACATCTCCCACAGAACGATGCCCAGCGAGAAAATGTCGGACCGGTGGTCGAGAGGTTCGGCGCGCACCTGCTCGGGCGACATGTAGCGCACGGTGCCCAGGACGGTGCCTGGCGCCGTGTCGTCAGCCACGGCCAGCGACTGCGTTTGCGAGTCGTGCATGACGCTCGTCTTGGCCAGCCCGAAGTCGAGGATCTTCACCCGGCCGTCGGGCGTGAGAAAGACGTTCCCCGGCTTGATGTCGCGGTGGACGATGCCCTTCTCGTGCGCGGCGGCCAGCCCGTCGGCCATCTGCGCGGCCAGGTCGAGCGCCTCGCGCAACGGAACGGGACCTGCCTGCAGGCGATCGCGCAGCGTCTGCCCTTCGAGCAGCTCGGTGACGGCGTACGTCAAGCCCTCATGTTCGCCAAAGTCGTGAATGGCAAGAATGTTGGGGTGCGAGAGCGCCGCCACCGCCTTCGCCTCGCGCTGGAACCGCGCGCGGGCCTCGGCGTTCTCCAGATGGTGTGCGGGCAGCACCTTGACGGCGACCTCGCGGTCGAGCCGCGTGTCGCGGGCGCGATACACCTCGCCCATGCCACCCTTGCCGATGAGCTCGGCGATCTCGTAGTGCGCGACGCGCTTGCCGATCACAAGGTTCTCCTCAAGCCGTGTGAATACAACAGAGTATGCGGCCTGAGACTGCGGGTCAACGACCATCCCGGTGCGCTCTTGCTCGATTTGAACCCGAAGTCGTTCAAACCTCTGCTCGGCCGCAACCTCTCATGCTTGGGCGCGCGGGACGCCTCGTCCGAACCTTGATCGATCGCCCCATGCCGCGCGATCATTACGCAGTCGTTTGGGACGGCGCCATCGGAGCGCGCGATGTAACGAGGGGCGCGCGATGCAACCTGGACGAAGTTGGACGGCTCTCGCGGCTCTCCTGGCAGCCGTGGCTCCAAGTGGATGTGGCTCCTCGGAGGGACGCTCAGACGTCGGTTCTTGGGGCGACGTCGAGCTCGTCGAAGAGCTCCGCATCGGCGTCTTCGAGGAGCCTGCCGAGTATCTCTTCGGACGTGTCAGCAGCGTCGCGCCGGCTCCGGACAAGTCCTGCTATGTGTTCGACTTCCAGCTCAAGTCGATTCGCTACTACGCGGCCGACGGCACGTTTGTCCGCAACGTCGGCGCCAAGGGCCAAGGGCCGGGTGAGTACGACCGCCCCCGGGAGATGAAGCTGCTGCCCGACGGGTCGTTGGTCGTCCTGGATGCAACACACCGCTTCATCCTCTATCGTCCGGACGGCACCTATCTGCGCGACTTCCGATTCGAAGCGCCGATGTTCATGACACAACACATGCTGCACGTCGATCACAGCGGTCATCTCTACTATGTGACGTTGCAAGAGGAGCCGCGACCGGGGATGACAGACTACCTCACGGCTCTCACGAAGCTCTCCA
Organism: Candidatus Krumholzibacteriia bacterium; assembly: GCA_041613275.1. GTDB lineage: Bacteria > Krumholzibacteriota > Krumholzibacteriia > JBFJHN01. The sequence goes on from JBFJHN010000376.1 coordinate 3,041, forward strand.
CATCGGGTGACGTTCTCGACCTGATTCCGCTCCCTCGCCGCAACAGCGACGGCGGTTACGCCTTCTCCGTGGCCACGCTCCACGCTTGGAGTCCGCTTGGGTACTTGATTGTCGGCCGCAACGATTCGTACGCCTTCACCGTCGCGGCCGGCACGGAGGACTCGGTGCACGTCAGGCGCGAGTTCGAGCCCGTGGCGGTCCACCCCGAAGAACGCGACGAGTGGCAGCGGTACGTGGACTTCACGGCAGAGCGCGCGCGGCAACGGGGCCAGAACATGTCGTATCCAGCCTTGCCCGAGTTCAAACCCGCGTACCGCAGCATCCGCGTCGGTGACGAGGGGCACATTTGGATCCACCGTCACGTCTCTGCCGAGAAGGACGAGGAACGCGCATCGTCACAAGGAGCGCCGCCGCTTTCATGGCGCGAACGGTCGACGTTCGACGTCTTCGATCCGGACGGCACCTTCCTGTGCACGGTGTTGTTCGCAAAGGGCGAGTGGCCATACGCCATGCGTGGCCGCTACGTGTGGTGTGTGGCGCAGACACCGGAAGGTGAGCGGGTGGTTCGGTACCGGGTCGAGGCGAAACACACATCGTGACCAGCAAAGGCGACCTCTCCTCAAAGCTGAAGCGAGGCGCGATGAGCAGAAGCCGCTCGGATGTCAAGTCGGGCTGCTACTACGCTCCAGAATCCTACGCGAGTCTGAGCGAGCGGCTCGTCGCAATGCTGATCGACGGAGTCGTCTTCATCTCGTTGTTCGTGATCGTGACCTTCACGGTCGATTCCTTGCCGCTCCCCAGTGCTCCCAACCCCGAAGAAGGACTCCTCCTGCAGATCCTGATCATTCTTTTCACGTTAGCCGCGGCTGGATGGCTCTATTTCATCGAGCTCGCGCGTTCGCGCTCTGGAACGATCGGGTTGCGGGCCATGAAGATTCGGGTCGTCAATCTCAAGGGCGAGAAACCAGGTCGACTTCAAATGTTATCCCGACTGTGGAACGGGCCCCTCCACGAGCTCCTGCGCGTTCCGCTCGAGCCCGAAAAGAACACGATCGGGGACAAGCTATGTGGGCTGTACGTGATCAAGCGGGACGCGGCGCCGGCGGGTTACGGACCAATCGTGCACGACTACTGTTCCATGTTCGGTTCGATGCACTGGTACATCAGCGAGGTGAAGCACTGATCGCACCCGACACACGTGGGTCGGGTAACTCGTTC
>JBFJHN010000377.1:0-4255 GCA_041613275.1 Candidatus Krumholzibacteriia bacterium
AGCGGGGCGCGCAGCTCCAGCTGGAGCTCCGGCCACAGGGCGCGTCGCGACGACGCCCAGCGCAGCGCGTCACGGTCGCGTTCGACCTCGAGCTGACGCGCTGCCGGGCTGCGTTCGAGCGCAAGCCGGATGGCGTCGTCGAGCCGCAGCTCGACGATCTCCGCCGCCGTCGGCGCAGCGGTGGCGACAAGAAGGCACGTGATCGTCGCAAAGCCGAGCGCTCGCATGATTCCTCCCGCGCGTGATCTTCGCAAGGCGCCGCGCGCGGCGCTCCGCTCATTCGTGGTGCAAGGCGACGATGGCGTCGACGGTCGCCGCGCGATGCGCCGGCACCAGGCCGGACACGACGCCCGTGGCCACCGCCATGCCGCCCGCCAACAGCACTGAAGACGCCGTCACCAGGACCGGCCATCCGGCGGTGCGTGTCACCAGCCAGGCGCCCAAGACGCCCACGAGAATGCCCACCACACCTCCGACACCGCCGAGAACGCCGGATTCGAAAAGAAACTGTGTGAGGATGTCGCGCCGACGCGCGCCGACGGCCCGACGCACGCCGATCTCGGCCGTGCGCTCGACGACGCTCGCAAACATGATGTTCATGATGCCGATGCCTCCGACGAGGAGACTGATTCCCGCGATGCTTCCCATCACCAGCTGAAAGATGCGCTGGGTACGCTGCTCCTTGCGGATGAGCTCGTGCGGGATGACGACAGAGAAGTCACGTGTGCCGGAGTGGCGGCGCAGGAGCGATGCGGCGACGACACGACCGATGGCGCTCGGATCGGCATCCTCGGCCAGCCGCACCACGACGCGCTGGATCTCACGTGCGTCGCGCTTTTGCGGCAGGCTGCGCCACGCCGTCGCAAGCGGCATGAACACGGGCGGAGCGGCCTCGCTCTCGAGCCCCACGCCGCGCACCACGCCGACGACGCGAAAGGCCTGGCCGTGGATGCGCACGATCGCGCCCAGCGCACGACGCGCCGGCAGCAGCACCGGCAGCAAGGGTTCGGAGAGCACGCACACGGCGCTCGCGCGCGCGTCGTCGAGGGCGGACACAAAGCGCCCCTGCACGATCTCGAGCTCGAGGTACTCGGCATAGTTCGGCGTGACGCCGGCGGCGAGCACCTCCGCGCTGCGCGGCCCGACCCACGCCACCGCGGTTTCGGACCGCTGCGCCGCACTGCCCCGCACGTGCGGGGCGAGCGCGCGTACCGCGTGCGCGTCGGCGACGACCAGCCCGAGCGAAGCGCCTTCCTCGGGCCGGCGCTCCTGAACGTGCAGGTTGTGGATCCCGAGCTTCCGCAGCTCGGCCAAGACCTTCTGCTCGGCGCCTTTTCCGATCGCGAGCATGCACACGACGGCGGCAACACCGAAGACGACCCCGAGCGTAGTCAACGCGGTGCGCAAGCGATGGGCGCGGAAAGCCTCGAGACCGAGCGCCACGTTGCGCGCCAGAAGATCCCAACGTGCCATGCGCGAGCTACTCGTCATGGGTATCCGCAGTCGGCGCGCGCAGCGCCAGCTGGTCTCCGGCTGCAACCCCGGACGTGAGAGCCACGTGGAACTCGTTCTGCGGACCCAGGGAAACGCGGCAGCGCTCGAAATCGCGCCCGGCGCGCCGATAGACGAAGAAACCTTCCTCGTCGGAATGCACGCTCTCGATGGGCGCCAGCAGCACGTCGTCGATCTCGTCCACGTGAACCACCACCGACGCAGTCATTCCCGGGCGCAGGCGCCGGTCGTTGCCATCCAGCAGCACCTCGTAGTCGAAGACCTTCACGCCGGCGACGTCGGGCAGATTGCGCCCGAGCACGTTGATGCTCTCGATGCGTCCCGTGTACGTGGTGTCGGGGAAGGCGTCCACTTGGATGGTGCAGACGTCCCCCACGTCGATCTGACTGACGCGCGCCTCGTTCAGGTAGCTCGTGACACGCAGCTGCGAGAGGTCCGGCAGCTCGACGACGACGATGCCGTAGTGCACCTCGTCCCCCACTTGCACTTTGGCCCGCCGCCGCGAGACCCAATGTCGTCCGTACACCACCAGGCCGCCGGTCGGTGCCACCAGAACATGGTTGGCGAGCGCTTCCTGCTCCGAGGACAGCTGGCTGGCGAGCCCCTCGATCTTGACCTGCTGCTCGGTGCGCTCGGCTTCGTCGATCGTGCGCTGTGCTTCGATCTTGCTCTCGAGCTGCTGCAGCTGCAGGCGGGCGCGATTCAAGGTGAGGTCTGCCTTCTCCTGCTCGACGCGCGCCTCGTACGAGACGTTGGCTGCATTGAGCTCGGCCAGGCGCACCGCCGCGTGTTGGTCCTCCATCGCGGCTCGCAGCTCGGCGCGCCGTGCCGCCTGCGTGGCACGGAGCTTCTCCAGGTTGGCGCGCGCGCTGCGCAGCTGGCTCTCGAGCTCTTCGATGCGGCGCAGCACGTCGCTGGTATCGAACAGAGCCAGGGTGTCGCCCGCAGCCACGTGCGCGCCCTCGGGCACCAGGTCGACGATCTTGACGCGGTTGGACTTCAACCGTGGGACGGACAGCGCGGTCGAGTGCACCGCCTGCACCTCGCCCACGGTGGTGACTTCGATCTGCAGCATGCCGCGCTGCACCGGCGCGGTGGGGATGCTGCCCGAGCTGCTCTGCCGCCGGTTCGAGGCCACGAAAACCACGGCGATCAGCGTTCCTGCCACCGCGAGCCACGCCACCGGACGGCGCATCCTGCGTTTGTACCCGGCAACTTCGCGACGCGGCTGCAACATGTCGACGACGTCCCTCCCCGGCCGTCGGGCCGCACTCATAGTAGTACATCCGCGGCGCGGCCCCGCGCCGCGCGGACGCCGAGCGCAGCCACACGAAAACGGCCGACGCGATCGCGCCGGCCGTCGTAGCTCGGATGCAGGGATGCGTGGGGCGTCGCCTCAGCGCAGCAGAACCATCTTGCGATTCTGTGTCACCTTCGGCGTCTGCAAGCGCGAGAAGTAGACACCGCTCGCCGCGCCGCGTCCGTGGTCGTCGCGGCCATCCCACACGCGCACGTGCCGCCCCGGTCCCAGCGGCTCGTCGACGAGCGTGCGTACCAGGCGACCCTGCGTGTCGTAGATCCGCAGCTCCACCTGCGCCAGACCCGTGCCGGCGATCTCGAAAGCGATGCGCGTGGCCGGATTGAACGGGTTGGGCGCGTTGGCGAACAGACGCGTGTGCTTCGGCAGCGGGTTCTCGCCTCCCGTGTCCGTGGGATCGACGGGCACGTGGACCCCGGTGCGTTGGATGTCGCCCTTGAGCGTCGGCCACGGCAGGTAGCCGGGGTTGTAGGCGCCCGCGAAGTCGAAGACGTAGACGACCTGATCCCAGCCGGCGAACACGAGATCCACGTCGCCGTCGTGATCGGGATCGCACAGCTGCGGCGTGGCGCGCATCTCCGCGCCGAGGCGAATGGGGAAGCCCGGCGCCGCAGTGCCGTCGGGGCGGAAGCCGTGCATCTCGCCCGATTCACCGCCGTAGATGATCTCGGGCGTGGCGTCGCCGTCGACGTCCCCGATGATCGGCGACGCTTCGGACGCCGACTTCAAGTCCACGGGCCAGCCCGGAACCACGTTGCCCTGCCAGTCGAACATGTAGAGCTTGCCGCTCGACGTCTGTCCCGTCTCGCTGCTTCCAACGACGAGCTCGAGCTTGCCGTCGGCGTCGAAGTCGTGCAGCGCGACGGACGGCGTCAGCGCGGCCCAGTGCGACTCGAACGCCACCGGCCAGCCGGGAAGGTCGGTGCCGTCGCCGCGCAGGACGTAGAGGAAGCCGTCGGTGGCCGGCACCGCGATCTCCAAGGCGCCGTCATCGTCGATGTCGCCGATGCTCGGCGCCGCGGTCACCTCGTCGCCGACGGTGCGCGGCCAGCCGCTGGGAATGCTGCCGTCGGCGCGCAGCACGTAGATGCTGTTGTTGCGCGCGCCGAAGATGATCTCGGGCGTGGCGTCGTCGGGGAGCACGTTGGCCACGACCGGCGCCCCGCGGCTCCACAGGTTCGGCGACGGGATGATGAAGAACACACCGTCGGTCGCCGGGTCGCTGTCGCCGTCGAGCAGCTCCGTGCCGTCGGCGTGCCACACGTACAGGCGTCCGTCGAGCCCCAGCACGACGACCTCGGGCACCTGATCCAGATCGAGGTCGGCGATGACCGGCGAGGCCCAGATGCCATGCGTCGTCGACACCAGGCTGCGCGGCCAGCCGGCCAGCACGCTGCCGTCGCCATCGAAGGCGTAGATCTCGCG
>JBFJHN010000378.1:0-4235 GCA_041613275.1 Candidatus Krumholzibacteriia bacterium
GATCGCCCGCACCACCAGCTACCTCGGACCGGCGCCCGAACGCGTGCGCGTCGTTCGGGCCGAAGACTTGCAACCCGACAACCCGGGACTGGCTTCACCGGTACGCTTGGCGACGCTCGGCGGCAGCCGCGCGCTGCCGGACCTGCGTGGCTTCAGCCTGCGCGTGGCCTCGCGCTGGTTGCGGCATCTCGGTGCCGAGCCCCAGGCCGAAGGGGCCGGCGTGGTGCGGGCGCAGTGGCCGCCGCCTGGGGAAAGCGTCGCGCGCGGCGACGTCGTGCGCCTGCGCTGCCAACCCGCACGCGCACCGGATCGGCGCGCGTCCATGTGGCCGCGCTGACACGCTTCCGTGCCACGCCGTCGCAGCAGGAGGACACACATTGAAATGGACGGAGCTGCTGCGGGGCGTCGAAGTGCGAAGCACGTGGGGCGACGCGGACGCGGAGGTCGCCTCGGTCACCGCAGACTCGCGCGCCGTCGGACCCGGAAGCGTTTTCGTCGCCGTTCCCGGCGTCACCCAGGACGGCTTCGCCTTCGTGCGCGATGCCGTACAACGCGGTGCGTGCGCCGTCGTGGCCGAGAAAGACGCCTCGGCGTTGGCTCCGCGCGGTGCCGTCGTCACGAGCGCGCGCGCCGGCCTGGCATCGCTCGCGGCGTCGTTCTACGCGCACCCTTCTCGGCAGCTGCGCCTCGTCGGCGTGACGGGGACGAACGGCAAGACCAGCGTCGTGCACATGGTGCAGCACGTGCTGCATCGGGCGCTCGGCGGCTGCGCCTCGATCGGCACGCTCGGCTGGCGCGTCGGGGACGAGGCGTATCGTCCGTTGCGCCACACGACGCCCGATGCGGTGGAGCTGCAGGGTCTTCTGCGGCGCTTCGTCGACGCAGGCGTTCCGTCGGCGGCCATCGAGGTGAGCTCGCACGCCATCGATCAGCAGCGCGTCGGTGCGCTGCACTTCACCGTCGGTGTGATGACCAACGTGTCGCGCGATCACCAGGACTATCACGGGACGTTCGAGAAATATGCTGCGACGAAGAGCGGTTGGATGCACGGCTTGACGGCGCGCGACGCGGTCCCGCGCGCCATCTACAACCTCGACGATGAGGTCGTCGCGCGCAGCGCCGCGCAGCACGCGGGCGGCTGCTTCACGTTCGGCGCGCACCACGACGCCGACGTCCGCATCGTCGCGTCGCGCTCGACGCTGCAGGGCAACGACGTCACGCTCGACTGGGGCGAGGGTGCGCGCGAGCTGCGGTTGCCGCTGGCTGGGACGTTCCAGGTGTACAACGCCGCTGCTGCCTGTGCGGTGTTCCGACTGCTCGACCTCGACATGCGGCAGGCGCTCGAAGCCCTCCAGACGGTCTCGCAGGTGCCGGGGCGCTTCGAGGTGGTGTCGCGCGCGGGGGCGCCCACGGTCATCGTCGACTACGCGCACACGCCCGAGGCGCTCGAGCGCTTGCTCGACACCTGCCGGGCGTTGTCCCCCCAGCGTTTGATCGTCGTCTTCGGCTGCGGCGGGGATCGGGACGCGGGGAAGCGGCCGCTGATGAGCGCCACGGTGGCCCGCTACGCCGACGTCATGGTGATGACCTCGGACAACCCCCGCAGCGAGGATCCGGAGCGCATTCTCGACGCCATGCAAGCCGGCGTTCCCGCGGGCGACACGCAGGTGCAGCGCATCGCCGATCGCCGCGCGGCCATTCGCACGGCGGTCGGAAAGGCGTCGGAGGGCGAGCTCGTCGTCATCGCCGGCAAGGGACACGAAACGCAGCAGATCGTGGGCACCACCGCGCGCGCTTTCGACGATCGCGAAGAAGCGCGCGCGGCGCTTGCGGTCGGCTTCAGCGACGGCGCGGCCAATCACGCTGCGCGGGGAGGCTCCGCGTGAAGGTGCGCGCGGAAGACATTTTGCACGACCTGCGCCCCGGGCGCGTGCGCCACCGCGGTGCGGTGGACGCCACCGTGTACGAGGCGGTGTGCACCGACTCGCGCGCCGGCGACGTTGCGGGCGGCTTGTTCGTCGCGCTCGGCGGTGAGCACTTCGACGGCCACGATTTCGTCGACAGCGCCGTGCAGCGTGGCGCGCGCGGCGTGGTGGTGGCGTCGCAAACCTGGGAACGCTGGGGCTCCCTCGACGCCGACTGTTTCGCCGTCGACGACACGCTCGAAGCGTTGCAGGAGCTGGCGCGACGATCGCTGCACCGGCACCCGAGTGAAGTGGTGGCCATCACCGGCTCGAACGGCAAGACGACGACCAAGGACATGACGCTCGCCGCGCTGCAGGTGCGCGGTGCCGTCTGGGGGACCCAGGGCAACCTCAACAACCACATCGGCGTGCCGCTCACCGTCCTGCGCCGGCGCGGCGACGAGCCGTGCGGCGTGGTCGAAATGGGCGCCAACGACTTCGGCGAGATCGAGCTGCTGTCACGGCTCGTCTCACCGCGCGTGGCCGTGATCACGAACATCGCTCGTGCGCATCTGGAGCGCTTCGGCTCGCTCGACGGTGTTCTGCGCGCCAAGTCGGAGATCTTCCGCGGCGTAGGCGGCGACGGCATCGCGGTGCTGAACGCCGACGACGCGCATCATCCGGCGCTGCGGCGCGCGGCCGCGCACTGCGCGCGCATCGTCAGCTTCGGCTTCGATCGTGCGGCCGACTACCGCATCGAGGCCGTGGAGAAGGATGGCCCCGAGGGTCAGACCGTGGTGGTGCAGGGCACGCGTTTGCGCACCTCGCGCGCGGGCGCAGCGAACGCACGCAACCTCGCCGCCGCGTTTGCGGTCGCCTGTGAGCTCGACTGCCCGCGCGACGCCGTCGCCGAAGCGCTCGCCCACTGCCGTTTCACACAGCAGCGCTCGGCCTGGCAACGTGTCGGCGACGTCTGGGTGCTGGACGACTCGTACAACGCCAACCCCGACTCGATGCTGCAGGCGCTGGCGCTGCTCGGCGCGCACGACGGCCGTCGGATTGCCGTGCTCGGCGACATGCTGGAGCTGGGGGATGCGTCCGAGAGCCTGCATGCCGAGCTGGGCTCCGAGGTGGCCGCCGCCGGCGTCACGCACTTCTTTGCGACCGGAAGCGGTATGCAGCATGCCGTGCGCGCCGCACGCGCGGCGGGCATGGGAGACGCGGCGCGTCATTTCGACGACTTCGACGCGCTCGTCGAAGCGTTGCGTGCCGCCGTGCGCCCCGGAGATGCCGTGCTGGTCAAGGGTTCGCGAGGAAGCCGCATGGAACGTGTGGTCGAGGCACTTCATACGGAGGTGACGTAGTGCTCTACTGGTTGCTGTTTCCGTTGCACGATCAGTTCATCGTCTTCAACGTGCTGCGGTACATCACGTTCCGCTCCGCCTACGCCATGGTCACGGCGCTCGTGATCAGCTTCCTGCTAGGGCCTTGGGTGATGCGCAAGCTGCGCGCGCTGCAGGGACGCGCGGCGGTGCGCGTCGACACGCCGGTGACCCATCAGATGAAGGTGGGGACGCCCAGCATGGGCGGGCTCCTCATCCTTGGGAGCATCGTCATCCCGACGCTGCTGTGGGGGGATCTCAGCAACTACTACGTGCGCATCGTTCTGCTGACCACGGTGTGGATGGCCGGCTTGGGCTTCCTGGACGATTACCTCAAGATCGTGCGCCGCGCGCCGAAGGGTCTCGTGGGTCGCTACAAGATCATCGGCCAGGCGGTGGTGAGCCTGGCCGTGGGTTGCATCCTGTATTTCTTCCCCGAGCAGGCCGAGGTGTCGACGCGCACGTCGGTGCCGTTTCTCAAGAACGTCAATCCCGATCTGGGCTTCCTGTACATCTTCTTCGTGGCGCTCGTGATCACCGGCGCCTCGAACGCGGTGAACCTGGCCGACGGCCTGGACGGCCTGGCGATCGGCTTGTGTGCGCTCGCGTTCCTCGCCTACGCGGGCTTGGCCTACGTCACGGGAAACCGCATCTTCGCCGACTACCTGAACATCCTGTACATCCGCGGCGGCGGCGAGCTCACCATCTTCTGCATGGCCGCGGTGGGGGCGGCCCTGGGGTTCCTCTGGTACAACACGCATCCCGCCGAGATGTTCATGGGCGACACCGGCTCGCTTGCGCTGGGCGGAGCGCTCGGCGCGGTGGCCGTTCTGGTGAAGAAGGAGTTTCTGCTGGTGCTCATCGGCGGCGTGCTCGTGGCCGAGGCGTTGTCGGTGATGATCCAGGTGTCGTCGTACCGATGGCGGCGCAAGCGGGTGTTTCGCATGGC
>JBFJHN010000379.1:0-4232 GCA_041613275.1 Candidatus Krumholzibacteriia bacterium
GCATCCGCATCGAAGAGGGCGTGCGCCTGCGTCCCGGCGTCGTGCTGGACGCCGAGGAGGGTCCGATCACGCTCGAGGCAGGCGTCGACGTGCAGCCGCAGGTCGTCGTGCGCGGCCCCGCGTGGATCGGACCGGGCTGCCTGTTGAAGGCGGGCGCGAAGATCCACGAGGCGACCAGCGTCGGTCCGGTGTGCAAGGTGGGCGGCGAGATCGAGGGCAGCATCCTGCAGGCGTACAGCAACAAGCAGCACGAGGGTTTTCTGGGACATGCCTTTCTCGGTGAATGGGTGAATCTGGGCGCGGACACCAACAACAGCGATCTCAAGAACAACTACGGCCACGTGCGCATGTGGGAGTCGGGCCGCTTCGTCGACACCGGCACGATGTTCATGGGCCTCGTGGCTGCCGATCACGTCAAAAGCGCCATCAACACCCAGTTCAATACCGGCACCGTCGTGGGGCTTTCGAGCCAGCTGTTCGGCGCGGGCTTTCCGCCGAAGTACGTTCCGCCGTTCAGCTGGGGAAGCCCCGACGAGACCTACGATCTGGCGCGCGCGCTCGAGACCGCGCGCACGGTCATGGCGCGACGCCAGCGTGAGTTCACAACCGCCTGCGAGGCCGCCTTCCGACGTGCCTTCGAACGCGCGCGCAAGGCGCGCGACAAACCCCGCGCCTGATCTCCACCGACGACCACGAGCGCCCATCGCGCGACGCATGACGCACGCCTGCGCCATCTCGAGAAACGTTGCGCACACACGCGCGTTCCTCGTGGGTGCTTTCCCCGACGTGTCCCGAATACGACGGGTCCTGTGACCCGCACGGGACGCTGTGCGCGGGCCGCAGGCGCATGCCGAGTCTTCTGAAGCGTCGCAGGTGAACGGCGTAAATCACCGCTGTGCAACGGGTTGCGCTCCACGACCGTGATCCCGTGGAAGCTCTCCAGACTTCCGGCATCGCACTTGTAAGAGGTCCTGACAAAATCGCGACCTGGGTTGACCGGGACTTGCCGTATCGGGACTGCATTCACGCGTTTGCACGTTTACCGTATCGACACGCGGCAACACTGGGGCGCGATTTTTAAAACGCGGCTTCGGTGCCCCGTCTTGGAACCTTCGGAACCCTGCCGAGAGCCATCACAGACTTGACCTACCTGCGCGCTGTGTGGGGCCCACAGCGCGTGCCGCGTTTTCAGGACTTCGACCGCTGCCGAAACAGGCGAACCGCGCCCAGCGCACCCTCCAAAACACGAATCCTCGCCCCCTGCGACCGCCTGCGCCGTCGCCCCCAGCATCCGTGCAATCCGTTGACACTTGGTGATTTGCTCTGCTAACTTCCGTCGCGCTTGACGACAAGCGCGATTCCTTTCATGCAAGGCTCAACCTGCAGAGCGTAACTGCCGGAGAGGTAGGAGCTTTATGAACGGTCCGGAAGCCCTGGGTTTGATCGAAACGCGCGGCTTCGTGGCTCTGGTCGAAGCGAGCGACGCCATGGTCAAGGCAGCCAACGTGCGGCTCGTGAGCTACGAGAAGACGGGCGGTGGATTCGTCACCGCCGCCGTGCGCGGCGACGTCGCAGCCGTGAAGGCCGCGGTCGAAGCGGGCGCCAACGCCGCCAACAAGGTCGGCGAGCTCGTTTCCGTCCACGTCATTCCGCGTCCGCATGCGCAGCTCGACGAACAACTCCCCATCGGCGGCGAGGCCGCGGCGCGCAAGAAGTAACGGGCGGCGACGCACCATGCCGGTGCGTGGCGCCCGCGTGTGCCGCCGCGTACCGCACACCGAGGAGACCGACGTGCAGCTGGGTGAGGTCGTTGGCACGCTCGTGGCGACCCGCAAAGATCCCAAGATGGTCGGCATGAAGTTTCTCGTCGTGAAGAACCTCGATGCCGAGATGCGTCCGCTGGGCAACCATTCGGTAGCCGTGGACACGGTGGGGGCGGGTCTGGGTGACGTCGTCCTGCACGTCGGCGGGAGCTCAGCGCGCATGACCGAGGTCACGAACGAGCGTCCGGCCGACGCGTGCATCATCGCCATCGTCGACGCCGTCGAGATCGACGGCCGCTACACGTACGAGAAAGCCCGCAGGGAAAGCCCCAGCACCTGAGTACACGGCGCGCGCGGTGCGTGAGGGGGCCGACAACGTCCGCAGGCGGCGCGCGCACCGGTTTTCGGGAGAGCGCGGAGGCCACCCCACGTGGCGCTACGACGAGTGGCGCGCGTTTCGAGGAGGGCGAGCGTGGAGCAAGAGCGCATCGACGCCATCGTCGGCAACGTCATGCGTTCGCTGCAGGAGAAACGTGGTCGCGGCGGCTGGAAACGCTTCGACGACGAGCCGAGCACAGCGCGCAAGTTCGGCGCCTACGTGAGCGCGCCAAGCACCGCGTCGCACGTGCGCGGTGTCTTTCCCAGGGTCGAAGAAGCGTTCGAGGCCGCACGCCAAGCGCAAATTGCCTACCAGAGCACCCCGCTCGAGCAACGCCATGCCATCGTCGAGTCCGTACGCCGCACCATGCGCGCACACGTCGAAGAGATCTCGCAGCTGGCCGTCGAGGAGACCGGTCTCGGCCGCGCCGCCGACAAGGTGAAGAAGAACCTTCTGGTCACGAACAAGAGCCCCGGCCCCGAGATCCTGCGGCCCGAGGCCTGGTCCGGCGACCACGGCCTGATGATCACGGAACCCGCGCCCTACGGCGTCATCGGCTCGATCACGCCGTCGACGAACCCGTCCGAGACCGTCATCAACAACGGCATCGGCATGATCGCCGCCGGCAACGCCGTGGTGTTCAACGCGCACCCATCGGCCAAGCGCGTCACGCTGCGCACGCTGTCCCTGTTCAACGAAGCCGTCGAATCCGCCGGCGGCCCGCCGAACCTGCTCACCACCTGCGCCGAGCCGAGCATCGAGACCGCACAGCAGCTCATGCAGACGCCGGGCATCCGCCTGCTGGTCGTCACCGGCGGCGCAGGCGTCGTCCAGGCGGCGTTCTCGAGCGGCAAGAAGGTCATCGCCGCCGGCCCGGGCAACCCGCCGGTCGTCGTCGACGAGACTGCCGACCTGGTCCGTGCCGCGCGCGACAGCGTGGCCGGCGCTTCGCTGGACAACAACGTCATCTGCACCTCGGAAAAGGAAACGCTGTGCGTGGCGTCGGTCGTCGACACGCTGCTCGATGAGATGGAGAAGGCCGGCTGCTATCGCATGACGAGCGAGCAGGCGCGCGAGCTGCGCAAGCACGTGCTGATCGAAGACCGCGGCCCTGGCCAGGTGGGTGTGATCAACCGCGATCTCATCGGCAAGAACGCCAGTCGCCTGCTGGAGAAGATCGGCGTGCACGTGGGCGACGACGTACGGCTCGCCATCTACAAGGCCGACGAAGACGATCCGCTGGTGTGGACCGAGCAGCTCATGCCGGTGTATCCGGTGGTGCCGGTACGCGATTGCGACGCCGGCATCGATCTGGCCGTGCGTGTGGAGCATGGCTTCGGACACACGTCGGTCATGTTCTCGCGCAACATCGACAAGCTCTCCGAAATGGCGCGGCGCGTGAACACGTCCATTTTCGTCAAGAACGGTCCGTCGTACGCGGGCCTGGGCTTGGGCGGCGAGGGCTACACCAGCTTCACGATCGCCAGCCCGACGGGCGAAGGCTTGACCAACGCGCGCAGCTTCTCGCGTTATCGACGCTGCACGCTCGTGGACCACTTCCGCATCGTGTGAGCGCGGCCGGCGCCCCGGTAAGCGCCGCCGCCACACGAAGCACTGCGAGGTTCGGATGTACGAGGCCATCGGCGTCCTGGAAATCGCCTCGATCGCCTGGGGCGTCGACGTCGCCGACGCCATGGCGAAGGTGGCGCCCGTGGACTTCGTCGATACCGTGATGGTGACGCCGGGCAAGTACGTCGTCGTCGTGCACGGCGATCCTTCCGCGGTCGACTCGAGCGTCACCCGCGGGCGCGAGATCGCGGGCGACCAGGTCGTCGACTGGCTGTTGATCCCGTACATCCACCCGCAGGTGTACACCGCCATTCGCAACGAGAGCGCCTGCGACAGCATCCAGGCGCTCGGACTCGTCGAGACCGCGAGTGTCGCCACCGGCATCGTCGCCGCCGACCGCGCCGCCAAAGCTGCCGAGGTGCAGCTGCTGCAGCTGCATCTGGCGCGCGGAATCGGCGGCAAGTCGATCCTCACGCTGACGGGCGCGCTGCACGAGGTCGAAGCCGCCGTCGAAGCCGGGC
>JBFJHN010000380.1:0-4229 GCA_041613275.1 Candidatus Krumholzibacteriia bacterium
GACGTGGCCCGCGAACGCATCACTTTCGACAAGGCGTACATCGGCTCGTGCACGAATGGCAGCTACGCCGATCTTCTCCACGCGGCGCTCGTGATCGAGGGCGCGCGCACGCGCGGCTTCTCGCGCGCCACCACCGACTTCATCATCTTCCCAGGATCGGGCGGCGTGAAGCGGCAGATCGAACAGCCCGATTCGCGGTTGAACGGGCGCTCCGTGGCCGACGTCCTGCGCTCGGTGGGCGGGCGCATCCGCGACTCATGGTGCGGGCCGTGCTTCGGTCAGGGCGCCGACGCGCTCAAGCCCGGTCAGCGCGCCATTACCACGTTCAACCGCAATTGGCAGAACCGCATGGGCTACGGCGGCGAAGGCTTCCTCGCCAGCCCCGCCGTGGTCGCCGCCTCCGCCCTCGTCGGCTACATGGCGCCGCCAAGCGAGCTGGGCATCGCCTGGAACAGCGAGCGCTTCGCGGTGTGAAGCGGTCCCGCGCGAGCCCCACGAACACTTCGATGAGCTCCCGAATCTGCTACGAATGACCGTTCAAGGTTCGGGCGCCGTCTGGGGGCTGAACTCGGGCGCGTCTTGCGACGCGCTCTCCGGCAACATTCTGTCCGATTCGTCCGGATCCGCATCGAGCAGAGCATCCACCTGCACGAAGTTGTACGGGCTCTCGTAGCCGGAGAAGTAGGCGTGGTTGGGGAGAAGCTCGAGCTGCGTGCCGAAGCAAGCGTTCATCACCAAGCGGAACGTGTTCACCGGTGACGTGCGTGCACCCAACGGACGCGCATCCCATCCCGGAACACGCAGCGCATACAACACCGCCATGCGCTCGCGGATGATCTCCGGTTCCTGCGTCAGCCAGTGCTTGTTGCGGCTCCAGAAGTCCAGCCAGCCGGACGCAGGTCCGTGATCGGATTGGAGGATGATGACGGGCGGCGTGGGCGAGCGCTCCAGAATGGCGTCGATCGTTTCGCGCAGGCGTGCGTTGACGAACTCCACCTGCCGTCGATAGCCCTCACGATAACCCTCGATCCAATCGCGTTCGCGGATGGTGTAGGCGCGACGCGGGTCCCGGAACGTGCCGTCCGCATCGAACACGAAAGGGGGATGCGGACACAGGAAGTGCGCGTAGACGAAGAACGGCCGTTTGTACGATCGCAGTTTCTGCAGCTGCTCGAACTTGAACTGCACGTTGGCGTGATGGGCACGGTACGGCTCGAGCGGCAGGCTCGTGCTCGTGCGCAGTCGCCCCGCGAGCACCGGGATCGGCGTGAGATCCAGGACACCGACGCGGAACTCGTCGAGGCTGCGTCCCTGGAAGTGGATGTCGGGGCTCTGCAGATTCACGATGTCGGTGGCGCTGCTGAAAGTCACGATGGTGTATCCGAGCTTGCGCAGCTGCCCCACCACGCGATTGTCGCGAATGCGCTCGCGGAGGGGGCCCAGGTCCGAGAATCGTGGCCTCGTCACCACGAGGTTCTGCACGTAGTCCATGTTGAACACGGACGCCATCGTCAGTGCCGTCTGGCTGTAGTTGCTGTGCGCCTCTCGCGCCACGTGAAAGCCGCGCGAAGCGAGCTCCTCGAGGAACGACGAGTTGTCATGACCGAAGTGCTCGAGCAGAACGTCCTGCCGCCCGTAGCCGTCGAGCACGATGTAGTAGATGTCGGGCAACGCGCCGCTTTGCGGCTCGACGCGCAAGGGAGCGACGGCCAGCGAGTCCAAAGCGGTGCGCGCGCTTCGACGTGTCGCCACTTCGAAGGTGACGACGTATAGCAACGGCAAGGACAGCATCGCGACGCCCGCGATGCTGAGCAGCCGCGTCAGTAGCCGGACGTTGTTTGCGCGCGCAACGCCCACGGCGCCCGCCACGGCCAGCGCCGAGCCGAGCACCAGGAGCAGCCAGCCCGCTAGCCAATTCGGGACGCCCAGGTCGACGGCGATGCGCTGAAAGTGCCCGTGCGAGAAGAATAGGATGGCGAGGTAAGAGGTGACCACCGCCGCCTTGCGCAAGTTGCGAAGCCGCTGCAGCGCAGCCACGAGCACCGCAAGCGTTCCGAGCACGGCGTACAGCATGGGTGCGCGTACCACGTCCAAGCCGAACGTGCCCATATTGTTGGCATACAGAGCCAGGATCGGCGCCAGCGCAAAGCCGAGCGGGTACAGCACCGTGAGCACGCGCACCAGGATGTTCTTCATGACACCCCCGGAAGCGTGCGTCGGCGAACGCCGAGAGCCGCGACAACGAGCACGGCTGCGATCGTCAGCGCCACGGGCCAACGCGGCGGAACGTATGCGAGCTCGAGCGCATGACGGCCCGGCGGGAGTCCGATGATCTGCAGCAGGCCCCAATCGTCTTGCACCAGACGCGTCTCCTGCGGCAACGAGGCCTCGCGCGACGTGAGTGTCCAGAACGGATGGTACGCCACCTTCACCAATACAGCGCCACCGGCGGAGCGCACGTCGGCGCGCAGCTCGAACTGACCCGTCTCGTAGCGCTCCACCTGAACATCACCCGAAGCCTGCGCGTCGGCTCCCGCGCGCGGCGGAATCCACGCGGCCCACGTCGAGCTGGGCTCGATCTCACGCAGGACGGTGAACGTGCCGGCGCGAAACGCCGCCTCGTAGAGTCCGGTGCCGGCCAACCGCGAAGCGATCTGGGGATCGCAAACGACCAGATGCGAGGTGTTCGAGAGCCAGGCCGCTTCGCGGACGCGGCGCAGGTGCTCGCTGTTGCGCAGCCGTACCCCAAACACGTTGCCGAACTCGGCCGCCGTCCATCGCACGGTGGGAAACGGCACGGCCGAATAGCCCGCGCCCAGCTGGCGCACCGACGCTTCGGCGGCTGTGCGCGCCATGACGTGCGATTGTCGGAGTCGAGCGGGCGCCGCTTCGGTGAACGAGGTGTCCTGCACGTAGACCCGTCCCCAGGTTGGCTGCGCGTGGGTGCGAAGCCAGTCCCATACCGCACGCACGTCGCGCATCTCGGGTGACGTCGGCCTCACAACGACCGGCCGAAGCGATTGACTCCACAGTGCGCTTCCCGCGACGGCCGCCCCCATTGCGACAACGACGACTGCGCGACGCGAACGTGGCGTGATCGAAGCGCGCATGCGTCGCGCGACGCCCGCAAGCGCTGGGATGGCTGCGAGCGCGAGCGCCGCCTGCACCACCGTGAGGAGACGCCAGCCCAGGGGCCCGGTGACGAACGCGAACCAGCTCTTGCCCACCGTCACCAGCAAGAGCAGGAGGATGACGATCAGCGCACCGACGCGCGACACGTAAGGGCCGCGACGCACGCTCCACAGCGCACCCGCCGCACCCAACACGACGAGCCCCCACATCGGCAGCGCCTCGACGAGAATGCGCGCGGGCGGCATTTCGAACCGACCCACCAGGATTTCGACGATGCGCGTCGGCACGAGAAGCCGCAGGAACACCATGCCCGCAGACAACGTGTGGCCCGAGATGGTCAACCCTTCGCGGGTCTGCAGGTACGGACCCCAATACACGGCCGCCGCGAGAACACCGGCCAGCCCCGCCGCCGACTGCCACGCCAACGTGCGCAGGCACGTGAGCGCAGGCCGCAGCCACGCGCCGATGTGGATGAGCGCAAGCAGCGCGGTGGGGACCACCAGAAAGAGATGCGTTGTCGTGACCAGACCGACGAGCGCCGCGATCCAGAAGACGTCGCGCGTGGTCTTCACAGGTTGCGCCATGCGATCGACGAGCAGGATCCAGAACGCCACGCCCAGGTAGAAGGTCCACATGCCACCCAGCGCAGCACCCAGGCCCACGACCGACGTGCGCTGCACGAGAAGCAGGACCGCAACCACCGCTGCCGCCGCAGGCGGCAGATGACGCCGCGACACGACGTACAGCGCCAGCGCGGGCGCCATGAAACCGAGCCACAAGGCCAGCGTGTACGCCGGCAGGATCGGCACACCGATGCGCGCCAGCGCGGCGAGCCCCCCATACCAAAGCGGCGAATGCAAATGACCGAGCGGCACACCGCAGTACGCCATGTCCGACCAGCCTCGGCGGGCTTCGTGCGCCAGCGCATGGATCTCTGCCAGGTGCACCGGGTTGTCCACGTACGTGGCGGCGCCGCCCGCGAGGAGCGGCCACGCCGTGGTGATGCCCGTCGCAGCGAGCGTCGACACGGCCCAGAGATCGGCCTGCGACACGGTGCGTGGTGCGTTCGTCGACGGCATCGCGCCATCATAAACGCC
>JBFJHN010000381.1:0-4221 GCA_041613275.1 Candidatus Krumholzibacteriia bacterium
AGCCCTGCGCCAGCAGCTTGTGCCTGCCCTCGGGGCCGCTGTCACGCGTGGCGATGGACTGCATGCTTCGGGCGATGTAGCGAAACACGTCGTCCCAGGACACCTGGATGAACTCGTCGTCGCCGCGGCGATCGAACAGGTACTTCTGCTGGACCTCGGGCGTGAACTCGGGGAAGCCCGCATCCGCCCACGCCTTCCAGCCGCGGCGCACGATGGGGTGCCGCAGGCGATAGGGCCCGTAGAGCACCCGCTGGAAGGTGTAGCCCTTGGCGCATTGGCGCGGATTCCAGTTGTGGGTGGCGCGGTTGCCGTAGAGATCGGCGTAGTCCTGGTAGTCGTAGGTCGATCCCGTGCGCGTGACGATGCCGTTGCGCACGTAGGCGCGCACGCGGCAGGCATGCGTGTCGTTCGGGGAGCACACCCAGTCGAACATCGAATCGTATCGGTACTGATCGTGATAGATCTTCTCCCAGTCGCGGGCCACGGCGCGAGACAGCGGGTTGTCGTCGACCCGTGCCGGCTTGAGCAGGCCGCACGACATGCCGAAGCCGAGCGCGGTGCCGCCGACGCCCACACCGGCCCACTGCATGAAGGCGCGTCTGCTGATCCCACCCTGCGGGTTTCCCACATCGCGATTCATCTCGGATCTCCTCTGGCTTGGGCCGCCGCTGCAATCAGCGCGCGATGACGAGCTCTTGCCAAATCGTGACCGATTTCTTGCCGTCGCGGTCGCCCGCGCTGCCGTCCCACACCGCGAAGCTCACCGGAACCACGTCACCCACTCGGAAGCCGACGGCGTTGTCGCCCTTGCCGGTGAGCGCGCGCCGAAAGACGACGCGGTAGGACGCGGTGGAGTACACGCCGGTGGCCTGCACCTGGAAGTCGACGGGCGGACGCGCCTTCAAGGTTCCGAAGCCGTGCGCGTCGAGATCCTCGACGGCGCTGCCACGCGTCGGGTCGGCGACGACGTTCCCGGCGCCCCAGGCGGTGACGAACGTCGGGTCCGATTCCAGCGTGAGCGCGTGACGCATCGGCTGCTCCAGGGGCGAGCGCAGCAGGTTCGGGTACGAATCGATGCCGATGTTCGGGTAGACCTTCTCGAGATCCTGGAAGGCGGGCTCGAGGTCGGCCTGGCGCTCCGACTTCCACATCCAGATGTTCACCGGCCGACTCTTCTCGCCCATGGCGAAGAAGGGTGGATCGTCCTCCAACGAGAACTCGAGCGCCGCCGCGTCACGGAAGTCCTGCGGTCGCAGCGCCGTGTGATCGTGCGTCGCGTCGGGCCACGTCAGCTGGATGGCGATCTCGCGGCCGTCGTGCAGCGCCTGCACGGTGAGCTCCTCGGGGCGGTCGTCGCGCCACCAAAGCGGCATCAGGTGCAGGTTCACCGCTTGCGTCTCGCGCCACACTCCCGCATCCGGATGCGCCGGGAGCTCGTCGACGCGCTTGGCGACGATGCGGAAGCGTTTCATCTCGACGCGCGAGCGCTGCGTTGCGCTCGACAAGCTCAAGACGAAATGCGCCAGCGCCCAGGCGTCGTCACCGTAGTAGAACGGCTGCGCCGGCATGGGAGACCCGGGCAGGCCGGCGACGATGCGGCAGTAGACCTGCTCCGGCGACGGGCTGCCCTTGAACACGCCGGCCGTGAGGTCCCGCGGTCGCGTCGGGAAGCCCTTGGAGTCGACCTGCTCGCGCGTGCCGTCGCCCTTGCCGGTGGCTCCGTGACACGGCGCGCAGCTCTGGGCGAACAACTCGCGCGCGCGCGCCTCCGCCTCGGCGGTGAACGGCGGCTCGGGCGGCACGACGATGTGTCCGCTCGGCTGGTCCATTTCGCTCTGGGGTTGATGGTCGGGGCCGATCTCGAAGGCACCGTCGGCGAAGGTCTTGATGTAGTGCACCAGTCCCCAGCGCGTTCTCTCGGGCAGGTGGGCCCAGGACGGCATGGACGACCCCGGCATGCCGCGTGAGATCGTGCGGAAGAGATCTTCATCCGACGGCACCGCATCCCACGTGCTCACCAATCGAAAGCGCGCGGCGGTGAAGTCGCGCGGCTTGGGAAAGAGCAGATAGGCTGCTTCGCCATCGCCTTGCCCCGCGTCGCCATGGCATGCGGCGCATTTCTGCGCGTAGACCCCGCGCCCGAGCGCGACGAGCTCGGGGGTCGACGGCACGTGTTCGGCCGCGGGGGGATGGACCTGGATCGCAACGCCGACCAACATGGTTGCGACAATCCAGCGCTTCACGTCGTTCCTCCATTCTCGAGCGCCTCACTTACGGCGCCGCCCTCGCTTCGTGCGCGCCTTCTTCTCCAGGGAGCGCGCCAAGTCCGCCAGGGTGCGTTCGTGCAACGATCGGCGCATCTGCGCACGCAGACCCTTCCACACCTCGTGCACGGGACACGGCGCATCGTCGCTGCAACGCGGCAGTCCCAGCACACAGGTTTCGCCGATCTCCGTGCCGTCGACCGCGAGAACGATGTCTTCCAGCGTGATCTCGCGTGGCGAGCGCATGAGATGGATGCCGCCACCGCGACCGCGCATCGAATCCACGAGGCCGTGGCGCGCGAGCGCCTGCGTGATCTTGGAAAGGAAGGGCAGGGGAATGCCGGTGGAGCGCGCAATGTCTTGGGTGCGGACGAACTCGTCGCCCTTGTGCGCCGCAAGGTGCGCCATGGCACGAATCGCATACTGTGTGGATCGGGAGTAGACCAAGGCTCCTCCCATATGAGATATCAAGACCTTAATATCTTGTTTTTGAAAGCAGGACAAGCCCAATCTTCTTGGGCTCATCCCACACGAACGGTCTGTTGAGACAATCGCGCTGCGGGAGTGCTTCGTGCAGGGGCCTCGGAGTCTGAACACCCGTGAAGCCCCGTGAGGCTAGTCCGAGTCCGTGACCTCGATCTTGACCCACTCGGCGACGGCGTCCGAGCGGTCGCTGTCGACGTACTTGATCTCGATGCGGGTGCCTGCAAGGCAGTCCTCGAGCGCGCCCACACCGTTGCTGCGACGCAGCGGGCTTCGGTCGAGCCAGAACTTCGTGGTCTTGGTGCAGTGGATCACGCGCGTGCCGCCGTCCACGGCGAGCGTGATCGTCTCGGCGCGTGCGTCGACGGCCTCGACCGTGCCGATGCTCGTGTGCTTCCCGGACAGGCCCGGCGACTTGCCGATCGGGATGAACATCTCGGTTGCCTTCTGCGCGTGGGCAGCCGAGGCCACCGAGACGAGAGCCACGAAGAACAGCGTCTTGATTGCGCGCATGAAGACCATCCCCTGCAGCATACCACTCATGGTGTCACGACCAATCGCGCCCGCGCCTCGTCCAGCGCGGCGATCACCTTGCGTGCCTGCGAGCGCGTCGGGCTGCGCCCGGTGCGTTCCAGCGCCTCCTCGAGCTCCGCCACGGCGTCCGGGTGCAGACCGCCGGCGCGCAGCACCTCGATGGCGTCGGTGATGTCGGCGGCTGCGATGCGGAAGACGTCGCGCTTCGAGCGGCCGCCCAACGGCCCGTTGTCGGCCACGCGGCGCATCGAATCGGTCGTCTGACGGATGTTCTCGAGCGCGTTGATCACGCGCAGGAACGCGGCCACCGCCACCACCTGCGTGGCGTCTAGATTGATGCCGACGCCGTTGGGATCGATGCTCGCCCGCGTCTGCCCGATCGGCGAGTTGTTGAAGGCGTCGCCGTTGTAGAACGCCACGGCGCCCTCGATGGTCTCGACCGAATTGTTGTGGAAGAAGGGCCCGGTGTCGGCGGCCTCGACGATCGAAGGCGTGTTGAACGTGCCGTCGCCGGGAGTGCCGAAGCCGTCGTCCGGCGGCACGAGCTCGCCGGTTCCGTCTGCCGGCTGGTCGGGCAGGTCTTCCACGCCCGTGTTGAAGTTGGCGTTGCCGAAGATGCCCGCCGGCGGAATGTTCGCGTTGGCGCCGGCGTTCTCGTGACAGAAGTTGCACTTGCCCAGGTTCGGGTCGAGGAAGATCTCCTGGCCGCGCAAGGGAATGCCGCCGGTCAACGGCAGCGGCAGCGCCAGCTCCTCCTGCCGGCCCAGCGACAGCTGGAAGCGCTCCAAGGCATCCAGCTCCTCGTCGTTGGGCAGCCGGAAGTCCACACCCGCAATGCGGCTCGTCGTCTTCGTGAAGTGCTGGATCACAGCCCCGGTTGCGAATGAGCGCAGCGACCCGTCGCCGGGTGCGCCGTCGCCCGACCAGCCGGTGCGCGGGC
>JBFJHN010000382.1:0-4220 GCA_041613275.1 Candidatus Krumholzibacteriia bacterium
GTCGGTGGCTCGCGAAACGACCAAGCGCAGCGCGAAGGATCAAGCCGTGGTCCCACACTCGACGTCGTCGGACCAGCTGCAGCGGCACAGTCTGCTGTCGTTCTTCGAGCTGAGCAAGGAACTGGACTACTCGCTGAACGTGTACGACTTCGCCGACCGTGCCTTGTTCAACTTCATGGGGCATCTCGGCACGCCGCGTTCGGCGCTTTGGCTGCTCCCCGAGCAAGGAAGCGGTAGCGTGGTCCTGGTGCGCAGTCACGGCATTTCGCAGGAAGCCGCACGAAGGATCGGCGCCACGTGCGTCGACACCCTCGTCGACCACATGGTGCGTGATCGCAAGCTGATGTTCATCTCGGATTTCGAGAACATCCTCGACCGGGCCGAGATCGAGCTCCTACGTGAGCGCGAGATCGACATCCTCGCACCCCTGTTCGCGCCCAACCGGCTGCTTGGCATCGTCGCGCTGGGACGGCGACTCGGGCCCGCGCCGCGCTACGATCGATTCGAGCTCGAGGTCCTGCAAGCGTCGATCGAGTTCTTCTCGGTGGCGTTGGAGAACTCGCTGTTCTACCAGAGGCTTCAGGAGAGCAACCGGGAGCTGCGGCTGGCCAACGAGAACCTCCAGGAGCTCGATCGTGCCAAGACCGAGTTCGTCGGCAACATGCAGCACGAGCTGCGGACCCCCGTCACGGTCATGCAGATGTATCTGGAGAGCGTTCTCGAAGATCTCTCGGCCCACGACGCCAACCGCGAGCATCTCGAGATCGTGCTCAAGCACGCGGAAAAGCTCAAGAGAATGCTCGAAAACCTGCTGGACTTCTCGGGGCTCTCGAACCGCCGCCTGGAGGTCGAGACCGCGTCCGGTGACGTCCACTCCGTGCTGCGCCGCTACTTCGAGAAGCGTCGCAATGGCGTTGCCGTCAAGCTGCATGCATTTCGACTGCAGCTCCCGAATGTGCTTCCCCCAACGCGATTCGAGGAGAAGCGTCTCTTCCAGGTGCTCGACATCCTCCTGGACAACGCCGTGCGGTTCACGCCGCAGGGCACGCAGATCGTCTTGCGTGCGAGCGCGCAGGAGGACGACGCAGGCGCCCGGGTTCGCATCGAGATCGAGGACAACGGCCCCGGCATCCCCGAGGAGCAGCTGCCGCAGCTGTTCACTCCCTTCCAGCAGGGCGACGGCTCGTCGACGCGCGAGAACAACGGACTGGGCTTGGGGCTGGCGCTGGCCCACCAGCTGGTCGAGGCCATGGGGGGCCAGATCACGGCCGCCAGCCGCGTCGGACACGGAACGACGCTCACCCTCCTGCTGCCGGTCGCGCGCTGAGCCGCTGCGCGCCGGCTTTGCATCTGCTTCCCCGCTTTTGACAGCGCTCCCACTGCGGTGTACCGTTCCGACGACGACAGACACGCGCCAACCACTCTTCAGGCCCGCCCATTTCGTGCTTGGCGCGGGAAGGATTGCGACGCGTTTGCGTTCCCACGAAAGACTCATGCTCGCGGTGTTTGATTCCTTCGAGAGATCCGGCCTGCGAGCGGTGCCACGTGCGCGTCGCACCGTCGTGGCTCGAGCGTTCGCGCTTGCTGTGCTCGCCGCGTGCGCAACCGGCGCGCACGCACGCGCGAACGAAACGCAAGCCGCGCCCGCCTCGGACAGCTTGCGCGGTCCGCTGCAAGGCCACACGCTCTCCGGTGAGCCCCTGTATCCGATGGCGCTCACGGAAGCGCAGCGCACCCGGCTCGAGATCGACCTCGCCGCGGCGCGCGATCGCGTCGCTTTCGATGCCGACGCGCCCGAGAACACCATCTGGGTGGGCCGCCGCTTGGCCTACCTGGGGCGCTACCGCGAAGCGATCGACGTGTACACACGGGGGCTGGAGCGGTGGCCCGACTCGCATGCGTTTCTGCGCCATCGCGGCCACCGATGGATCACACTGCGCGAGTTCGACCGCGCCATCGAGGACCTCGAAGCCGCGGCGCGCCGGATCGAAGGCGTTACGGATCAGGTGGAGCCCGACGGCGCGCCAAACGCGCACGGGATCCCGCGCAGCACGTCGCACTCGAACATCTGGTACCACCTGGGTCTGGCGTATTACCTCGACGGCGACTTCGACAACGCGCTGCGCTGCTATCGTGCCTGCCTGGAGTTCTCGACCAACGACGACATGCTCTGCGCCACGACCGACTGGCTGTACATGACGCTGCGCCGGCTTGGCCGCACGGACGAAGCGGCCGCGGTGCTCGAGCCCATTTCACGCGAGATGGAGATTCTCGAGAACACCGCGTACCACCGCCGGCTTCTCATGTACAAGGGCGAGATCGAACCGGACGCGCTGCTCTCCGTCGACGAGGCCGGTGATCTGGATCTGGCCACGCAGGGCTACGGCGTCGGCAACTGGTACCTCTACAACGGAAACGAAACGCGCGCGAAGGAGATCTTCGCGCGCGTCGTGCTGGGCTCGTACTGGCCCGCGTTCGGTTTCATCGCCGCCGAGGCCGATCTGGCCCGGATGCGCTGAACGACGATGTTCAGCCTCCGGTGCCCGGGTCCGGCGCGTCACCGCCTCCGCGCTGGTTGATGGCGCCGAAGACCTCGGTGACATCCGACAGCTCGGGATCGTCCGACTGGCGGCGCAAGGGCGAGATCTCGTTCGCGGCCGCGAGTCGATTGCGTACCCAGGACTCACCCCACGAAATCAGAACCGCCTGGAAGTCGAGGTCGTTCGCCAAGCCGAAGCCTGCGACGTGGTTCAGCTCCGTCACCAACAGCTCCTTGATCAGCTCGTCGAGCGCGGTACGAGGGTTGCTGCTCAGGATCGCAAGCGCCTCTTGGAACTCCGCCCCATCGGTGAACTGGTACGGCGTGTCGAAGAAAAGCCCCTCGACCGCGTTCAACAACGCCAGCATCGTCGCCGCGTCGAACGTCGAGTTGCCCCTGCCCTTCGCGGCCGTACGCACTTCCTGCGTCCAGAACTTCGCGTCCTGACCGTTGGTGAACAGAACGCCCGTGTTGATCTCGTCCTTGATCTTCTGCGTCTGCGGATCGAACCCGAAGTTGTTGTCCGAGGCATCGGGCCCGACGGTGACGGTGGCCGTGAGCGCCGTCGTGGCCGCGAACGATTCCCCGAGCTCTTCATTGAAGTCGGTGTCCGGCGTGATCAGGTCCAGACGCAGCGTGTAGGTGCCCTCCTGGCGTCGGAACAGGTATTGGCCCGAGGCATCAGTCTTCTGCGTTTGCTCGCTGCCATCCGGATCGACCAGGGTGACCGTGACGTTCGCCACGACACCGGGCTCGTTGACGGCGTCGCGCGAGCCGTCGGCGTCACGGTCGATGAAGACGACGCCACCGATGTCGAAGCCGCCGCACGCGCCCGGGAGCACGCCCAGCTCCAAGATGGTGCTGGCCTTGACCGCCACACGGACGACGCCTTCGACGATGTCACCGGGATAGGTGACCGAGAACGAGCGCCCCACGGTGTCGCTGGGATCGATCGTCAGGTTCCACTTGATGCCGAAGAGCCCGGAGTTCGGGTCGGTCCCCACCGTGCCGCCCGCGGGCGACGACCCCGCAAGCGCAGGCGCACAGTCCGGCAGCTGCAGCACGAAGTTCGAAAGAGCGTGTTGCGCGCCGCTCGAGCGCACGGTGTACGAAAACGTCGTTTGATTGGCGCCGCTGTCGAACGTACGACCGTCGTAGACCACCTCGAAACCACTCAGGACTTCTGAAGTCGAGGTCGTGGTCGCCCCGGATGCCGCTTTCGAGCGCGGGTCAACGTCGGTGGGGGCGGAGATGGGGTCGTTCGTCTCGGAGCAGCCCAACGCCAGCAGGATGCAAGCTGCGGCAAAGCCGAAACGACGGTTCGGTTTCATGCGTGCGTCTCCCTTGGATGTCGAGGATCGGTCGGTCGTCCAAGGATAGTCGATCGGACCGCGGTGGATCAAACTCTATGGAAGGGGTGAGGCGCTGCGGATGCTCTCGGCGCGACGGCTGAGCGCGTCGGCTTCGCTCCGGCGCCCCTGTTCCCGAAGCAGCATGGCGTATTCGTCGAGGCATTCGGCGAGGAAGGGGCTGCGGGGGCCGAGGGCCGCCTCGAACGCCGTCACCGCGCGCGTGAAATGTTCCTCGGCGGCGGCGGAGTCGCCTTTCTCTCGATACAGTACGCCGAGGTCGTTGAGCGTCCACGCAACGCCTTCCTCGTCGCGACCGGGCTCGCTCTCGA
>JBFJHN010000383.1:0-4220 GCA_041613275.1 Candidatus Krumholzibacteriia bacterium
CACGCTCGGCAGCACCAGCTAACGCTCGACGACATGCTTCGTGTAATCCGTTCGCCGCTCGAGAACGGAAAAGCTTCCGTTGACTCCATGGTCAACCAAGTCGTTGAAAACCCTTTTCACCTCGGGATACGCCCAGTACCTCGATGCGGCTTTCATGTCGTCAAACTCAAACTCCACGACACGCTGGGGCGTTGCCCCAAAATAGTTGTCGTACGCGGCTATTCTCTTGGCCTCGTCGTACGCCTGTAGAATCGGCTCTATCGACTTCACCCATTCGAGGTATTTGTCCTTTTCGCCAAGGGGATAGTCCACCAAGAACACGTATTTGATTGGTCCTTCCTTTGCCGGCTCCTCGACGTCCGCTTTATAGTCTCCTCGCAGTTCCAACACAGACACCGAGATATTAATGCCGTGATTGACGACATCGTCGAAGATTGCGCGCACTTCCGCCCGTTCGAAGTAGGCCGCCGCCAAGCTCATGCTGTCGAACTCGAACTCCACGAAGCGGTGGGGCCACGTTCCAAAGTAATTGTCGTACGACGCGACCCGTTTGATTTGTCGTGGAGCTTGCAGAGTCGGCACCACCGACTTGACCCAGTCGAGGTACGCTTCCTTCTGCCGAAGCGGGTAATCAACGGTAATTACGAACTTGACCTGTGCGAGCACGCTCACGGGAACCAACGCTTGCAACACCAGCGCGAGCGTGCCGGCGAGCACCATAGACAATGCCACAGCCTTGATCCGTCTCATTTCGAATCCCCTTCCGGGTTCCGGATGACGGCGCAGCCCTTAGCCTCATTCGTCGTGTACATAGAGTCTATCGCACAGCGACAGGAAATCCCATCGTACGGTTTGCCAGACGAGGCGCTCGAGGGTTCGGTGTGAACGGGTCGGGAGCAGGTCACGGCGACGCGAGGGGCGCGTTGGGTGCTTGCGAGGTGTGTGATGGGATCTGTCGGGGTAGGGTGAACCGCCGCGAAGTTGGCCGGGATGCAATGGAATCAGGGCGGGCCAGCGGGGCGCTGAGCCTTCTAGTCGGCGCGGGCGGTAGATCGAAGCGGCCGAGTCCAAACATGCCTCGGCCGTGCGATCACAATCGTGACGACACGTCTCGACGGTGTCAATCCATGGATTCCCGCATGTGCTTGCTCGACGACCTCGACTCCGTGGCCACGTGTCGTGAACGCGTTTCCTCGAGACGATGAGGCTCTACGCCGGCGATGCGAGATGCAATTTGCTCAAGATGTCGTCGGGCGCGGGCAGGTCGCCCGCGTAGCGGCTGCGGGAGGCGTAGGGAACCGAGCCGTCCGGCAGGATGAGAAACACGCCGCCCAGCTGCATGGCGTCGCCGCCCGAATCCGACTGGCGGAAGCCGTGGCGCCATGCCTGGAACGTGCGCAGGAATACGGCCGGATGCAGGACGCCGCTCAAGCTCCGACGCGCGCCGACGATGCGATATGCTTCGCGCGAAGGATCGGTGAACACCGGAGTTTCGAGTCCGGTAGACTCGACGAAACCGCGAGCCTGCTGCGGCGTGCCGTTTCCAAGGACGATCAGCTGGCAGCCCGCGGCTCGGATTTGTGGGACGATGCTGCGCAACTGCGCCGCCTGCTCCTGACAGAACAGTCAGCCGAACTGGCGCACCATCGCCAGCACCACGGGCTGACGGCGCCACACGCTCCCCAGCTCGATCTCGTCGCCGTCCGACGAGAGAACATGCACCCGCGCCAACGCCTGCGTGTCGATCACTTTGATCTCCCCCTGCTCTTGTTCTGCGCCTTGACATGCGTTGCGGCTCGCGCCCGCTCCGAGGCCTGGGCGAGTTCCTGCCGGGTACGCCCCGGAGCGAGGCGGCCTTCACTGTAGGGATTTCGCAGCCTGCGTGCATTTGGATGTGCGACGCCGGAAAGCCGAGCGGGCCCGCGCCTCCGAACGCGGGCCCGCTCGAGGGGGGCCAGATCCGGCAAGAAGAATCACGAGGGGTTCTTCGAGGCACGGAGGAAGACGTAGCGGCCCGTTGAACCGCGACGCACGCTCAGGCGCACGCCTTTTTCGAGGTCGTGCTTCTTGAGTTCGGCACGAAACCCCGCGACGTCGGCGACGTTCTGCCCCTGCACGGCCACGATGACGTCGCGCGGCCGCAGGCCCGCGCGCGCTGCGGGGCCGATGGGCTCGACGTCCGTGACCACCACGCCGGTCGCTTCTTCGTCCTGCCCAAGCTGCGACGCGAGCTGAGGCGTCAGCGTGCGCACGGTCATTCCCAGATCGACGGACTCCGGCTTGCTGCGGCCCACCGCGACCTCGGCTTCGAGCTCGCCAATCTCGACCTGCAGCGTGCGTGTCTTGCCGTCGCGGAAGATCTCGAGCGCGATTTTCGTTCCGGGCTTCGTGCCGGCGACGCGCGCGCGCAGCTTGTCGATGCCGCTCACCGGATGTCCGTCGTAGCTCTTGACGATATCCCCGGACTGGACGCCCGCCTTGTCGCCGGGACCGTCGGGCGTCACGTCACCAATCAACACGCCGTCCGTCGACCCGTAGCCGAACGACTTCGCGAGACCTTCGTCCAGCTCCTGGATCACGACACCCAACCAACCGCGCACGACGCGGCCGTCGTCGATCAGGCTCTGCATGATCGAGCGCGCCATGTTGATGGGGATGGCGAAGCCGACGCCCATGTAGCCGCCGCTCCGCGTGACGATGGCGGTGTTGATGCCGACCACCTCGCCGCGGAGGTTGACGAGCGGACCGCCGCTGTTGCCGGGGTTGATGGCGGCGTCGGTCTGGATGAAGTCTTCGTACTCGGCCAAGCCGACGTTGGCGCGCCCCTTGGCGCTCACGATTCCCGCCGTGATCGACGATGCCAGACCGAAGGGGTTGCCGGCGGCGATGACCCACTCGCCGATTGCAAGATCATCCGAGTTCCCGAGCGTCGCAGGCTTGAGATCCTTGGCGCCCTCGACGCGCAGGACGGCCAGATCCGTCTTCGGGTCGGTGCCGACGACCGTGGCGTCGAACGAACGCCCGTCGGCGAAGCGCACCACGACCTCGTCCGCATCCTGCACGACGTGGTTGTTGGTCAGGATGTGACCCTTGGCGTCGACGACGACACCGGTTCCGAGACCGCGCTGCACACGCTCCTGCCCCTGGTTGTTGGGACCGAAGAAGCGCTCGAAGAACGGGTCGCCGAAGAAGTCACGGAAAGGCGAATCGAACATCGGCGACTGCGAGCGCGCGCTGGCGTGCAGTCGGCGCGTCGAGCTGATGTTGACCACCGAGGGCGTGATCGTTTCCGAAACATGTGAGAACACGCGCGAGAGCCCACGCGCATGCCGCAGCTCGTCCTCGAGAGCGCGCTTTTCGCCCGACGCCGTGCCCCGGTCGGCCGTACCCGACGCCATCGCATCCTGCACCATGCTCGACGCGGCCACATGCTGCACGGCGCTTTCGGAAACGACATTCGCTTGTTGCGCATGGGCGAAGCGGAAGCCCGCGAGTGTGCCGGCGGCAAGCAGTCCTACGGCGAAAACGACTCCCGTAACCGTGCCCCAAGGGCTCTGCCGATACCTGCTCCAACGCGACATCACCGATGCCTCCTCTTCAGCTCGATTCGAATTGTGTTGGGAATGAAGCGTGGAGCGCGGGCGAGCCGCGCTCCACGAGATCGCGTTCAGCCGAGATCCACGGGGATCTGGCGGCCGACGTGCTCGCTCGCCTTCGGCATGCGGATGCTGAGCACGCCGTTGCGATAGCTGGCTTTCGCCTTGTCGGCCTCGATGCGATACGGCAGCTGCACCGTGCGCTCGAACTCACCGAAGGTCAGCTCGCGCCGCAGGTAGCTGCGATTCTCGGCCTCCTGGCCGGCCTCGCGCTTGCCGCGCACCGTCAGATGATCGCCCTGGACGTTGATCTCGACCTTCTTCGGGTCGACGCCCGGAAGCTCGAGCAACGCGAACAGCGCGTCCTTCTCCTCGACGAGATCCATCGCGGGATACCATCCCATGGCGCCGGACGGATCCCCGTGCTGGCGCAAGAACCGACGAAAGAACGGATCTTGCGTGAACGACTCGAGCTCCGCGATCGGGTTCCAGCGAATCAGGGAAGTCATGCTCAATCCCTCCTTCCGGACTGCTCTTCGCAGTCGCAGCGCGCCCGCAGCGGCGTCCGGACCCGCGGAGCCTCCGCGGCCGGGGCACGGGCGCTTTTAGCACTCGATACACACG
>JBFJHN010000384.1:0-4219 GCA_041613275.1 Candidatus Krumholzibacteriia bacterium
CCGCGGTCGGTACCCACTCCCGCTGCGGAAGTGAGGGGTGGACGTCGCGCGGCGGTCCGGAGACGGCCGCGGCACGCGCGCGTCAGAAGCCGGGGTCGGAAGATTTCTTCTGGCGCACGACGCCGTACTTGGTGGCGACCGAGGCGATGTCCTTGGCCTCGCCGATCATGACCAGGACGCGATCCTCCCTGGGGTAGTACTTTTCGATGGCCGCGCGTGCCTGCTCGACGGTGACGGCATCGGTCTTGAGGGTGTGATCGTTCACGTAGCTGCGGTCGAGCCCGTAGAACTCGAGTTCGGCGATGGCGCTGGCCAGCTCACCGGCCGTCTCGTAACGCGGCGGGAACTGCCCGCGAATGTAGTTCTTGGCCGAGTCGATCTCTTCCTGCGTGATGCCCCTGCGGTGCAGGCGCTCGAGCAGCTCCAAAGCCAGGTCGATGGTCTTCTCGGTGGTCTCGGTCTGCGTGAACGACGAGATGTAGAACGGCCCGGGCACGCTGCGCTCGATGAAGCGCGAGTGCGCGTTGTAGGTGAGACCCGCTTTCGTGCGCATCTCGTTCGTCAGCCACGAGGTGAAGCGCCCGCCGAAGACGGTGTTCACCACGTCCAGGACGGCGGCGTCGGGGTTGCGTTTGTCGACGCCCAGGTTGCCGATGCGGAAGTAGGTCTGCGCCGAGCCGGGCTTGTCCACGAGCAAGACGTGCTGTCCTTCGATGGGCTCGGCCGCCGCGACGTCGGTCCGCGACACCGCACGCGACTCCCAGCCTCCGAACGCGGATTCGATGCGCCCGCGCATGTCGTCGGTATCGAAGTCGCCGACCACGGCCAGGATGGCGTTGTTGGGCCGCAGGTACGAGGTGTGGAAGCGCAGGATGTCGCCGCGCGAGATGGCGCGCAGGCTCTCCTCCGTTCCTCCCACCGGACGCCCAAAGGGATGCCCGCGGAAGAGGAAAGACGAAAAGTAGCTGCCGATGACGCGCCGCGGGTTGTCCTTGTCCTCGACGATGGAGTCGACGCTCAGGTCGATGCGCTTGCGCACCTCGTCCTCCGGAAACGTCGGCTGCATGAGCAGGTCGGAGATGAGACCCAATCCCGCGTCGACGTCCTTGGCCAGGAACTGCGCGTGCACCGTGCACATCTCGTACGAAGCCCAGAGGTTGAGCTGGGCGCCGAGGAAGTCGAGCTCCTCGGCGATCTGCTCGGAATTGAAACGGCGCGTGCCCTTGCGCAGGAGTGCCATGGTCAGATCGGCGAGACCTTCCTGGCCCGGCGGATCGGCGGCGGAGCCGGTGCGGAAGACGAACTCGAAGTCGACGAGCGGCAGCTCGTGATGCTCCAGAAGCAGAAGCGTCAGACCGTTGCGCAGCTCGACGCGCGTGTACTCGGGAACGAGCTGCGACGGCGGCGTGGTGTCGGCCAGCAACGGCTCGACCGGGAGCGCACACGCCACGGCGAGAAGGGAGGCAACCGCAAGCTTCGAGATGGATGACCGCTTCTTCACGATCCCACCTCCGCGTCCTCCGCATCGGAGTCGTCCGTGCCCTCCGGGATCAACACGCTGACCGTCCGATTCCTCTTCGTGAACCACGTGCCCACGACACGCTGCAGATCTTCGACGGTCACGGCTTCGATCTTGTCGACCAGCCCCAGGAAGGCCTTGGGGTCGTCGAAGTAGATCGCCGCGTAGCCCAGAGCGCTAGCCTTACCGCTGATGGTCTCGAGGCCGCGATAGTGATCGGCCGTGATCTGGTTCTTGGCTTTGCGCAGCTCGCGCTCGTCGGGCGGCTCGGAGAGCATGCGCTCGAGCTCTTCGTACAGCGCCGACTCGCAGGCGGCGGGGTCCACGCCCTGGCGCACCTGCATGTACACCTGGAAGAGCGTGGGGTCCATGGCGTACGAGAAGCCGCCCCACACGCGCAGCGCCTTCTCGTCGCGCTCGACCAAGCGCCGGTAGGCGCGCGAGGACTCGCCGTCGAGCAGCAGCGTTTCCAGCACCCAAAGCGCGTAGACATCGTCGTGACGCGTGGCCGGAACGTGCCAGCTGGCGATGATCGAAGCCACCTGCGCCTGGCGATGCAGCTCGGTACGCCGTTCGCCTTTTTGCTCGGGCTCGGCCGTGGTCACGTCGGGCGGCGCCGGACCGCGCGGGATGGGCTCGAGGTACTCGCGGAACAGCGCGAGAATTTCTTCCGGCTGGAAGTCGCCCACCACCACCGCGGTGGCGTTGTTCGGCGCGTAGTAGGTGCGGAAATACTCGTAGAGATCCGCGATCTTCCAGTTCTCGATGTCGACCATCCATCCGATCACGGGCCACTGGTACGGGTGCGCCATGTAGGCGGTCGCCCAGTTCTCCTCGCCGAGCGCGCGGATGTTGTTGTCTTCGACGGACCGCCGGCGCTCGGAGGCCACGACGCCGCGTTCGCTCTCGACGCTGGTGGAGTCGATGGCCAGCGAGGCGATGCGGTCGGCCTCGAGCTCGAAGATGGTTCGCATGGCGCTGCGCGGGAACCAGTCCTGGTACACCGTGATGTCCTTGGCGGTGTAGGCGTTGTTCGCTCCGCCGGCTGCTTCCATGACCTGGTCGAACTCGCCGGGAGCGTAGTTCTTGGAGCCGAGGAACATCATGTGCTCGAAGAAGTGCGACAGACCGGTGATGCCGGGACGTTCGTTGCGCGAGCCCACACGGTAGAACGTGTACAGCGTCAGATTGGGAATCGAGTGGTCGGGCCACAGGACCACCTGCATGCCGTTCGCGAGCTCGTGGGTTTCGATGGTGCTGGGATCGAGCCCTGCGGCCGGACGCGGGAAGAGAGCCGCGGCCACGAGACACGGAACGAACACGGCGGCTGCAAGCGTTGGCCTGAAACGCGCGCGCATGGTGCTCCCTTCTGGAGACGCGCCCTGGCGAAAGGGGATGTCGGATGTTTGCCGGGCGAGGCGTGGCCCACAGTAGCACGCGCTCGGGCCGGGTGTCAGCGCGGCGCCGACGTCCGCCCGAGTTCAAACACGTCGATCAGCGCGGCGCCAGAGTCAGCTTCGCCTGGTGGGTTTGGGAGGGAGTCGTGAGGCGGACGAAGTACATCCCGTGTGGCAACGGCCGGCCGTCGCCGGAGCGCGGCTGCCACTCCAGCGTCCACACGCCGGAGGAACGCCGCTCGTGCAACGGTGTCGCCAGCCGACGGCCACGCACGTCGAAGACGTCCACGCGCACGTCGGTCGGCGAGCCCGAGACGGCGTAGCGAATGCGGACGCCGTCGGCATCGGCGCGTGCCCAGAGCAGATCGGCGTGCGACCGACCTGCGATGCCATGGACGAGCACCACTGGACCCGCGCGTCGCGATCCGTCTCCGCCCTCGATCATGAGGCGGTACCAGCGCTGCGGCGCGTCGACCGGCTCGGCGTCGAGGTACGACATGCGCCCCAGCGTGTCGACGGCGAAGCGCGCGAGGTCTCGAAACGGACCCTCGGACGAGGTGCCCCGCTGTAGCGTCACGGCCGCGGCCTCCTGCAGCACCTGCCACGAAAGCTGCACGCCGTCCGTGGTCGAAACGGCGGAGAACTCGGTCACATGCACTGGAGTGGGCGTCTGCCAGTAGGACAGGTGCGCGTTGATGCCGACGTTCGCGTGCACGTCCTCTGTGCCGTCCGGCCACACGATGCGCAGCTGATCGACCACGCTGGCGTTGCCCAGGCCGAAGTGGGCTTCGACCGGATTCGACGAGACGAAGTTGGAACCGGCGCGGATTTCGCGCATCTGCGTCATGCCGTTGGCCGTGACGTAGACGCGCGCTCCCAGAGCCTGCGTGTTGGGCGCGTCGCCGTACAGGCGCACGTTCAGGTAACCGGCGGTTCCCGGCGTCTCGTTGCGCATCAGGCGGATGGGTCCGTGATTGTTGGCGATGAGCAAATCGAGATCGCCGTCGCGATCGTAGTCGAAGCACACCACACCGCGTCCCTGGCCGCCGTCGTCCACACCCAGCTCGTTCCCGCGTTCGGTGAACGTTCCGTCGCCATCGTTCACGAACATGCGCGCAACGTCGGTGGCGAACTGGAAGTAGTGCCAGCCGTTCACATGGTAGAGGTCGAGCCAGCCATCGTTGTTGAAGTCGCCGAACGTGGAACCCCAGCCCCAATCGCCCTCACGCACGCCGGTGGCGTCCGTCGCGTCGATGAAGGTCCCGTCGCCCTGATTCTGGTACATGCGGTTGCCGGTGACGCC
>JBFJHN010000385.1:0-4207 GCA_041613275.1 Candidatus Krumholzibacteriia bacterium
AGACGGCCGTTGAGATACGAGAAGACGTGCCGGTTGTGGAGAACGCTCATGATCTCCCTGGATCACCCGCCGGGGTGGCGTCGTCCGCCGAGCCCCGCGTTCGCCAGCT
This sequence comes from Candidatus Krumholzibacteriia bacterium, assembly GCA_041613275.1. Taxonomy (GTDB): domain Bacteria; phylum Krumholzibacteriota; class Krumholzibacteriia; genus JBFJHN01. Next base: position 110 of record JBFJHN010000385.1, read on the forward strand.
TGCGAGACGGATGGCACCGGCGTAATGGGCTGCGGCGGCGTCCAGCTCCTGGATGAGGTGGCGGCGCTGCTGCCGCAGCCTCTTCAAATAGTACCCGTGATGGAGCTCCAGGAATCCAAGTCGGATGCGCTCCCGGCGTTGCCCCATCCGATGCGCGTAGCTGCGGGCGAAAATCCCCAGAACCGGCAACGTCAATGCAAAGATCGTGACACCGACGCCGCCCCACGCGCGGTAGGCAAAGTACAGCAGGGTTCCGTAATAGGCCAGGTAAATGGGGGCGCCGTTGGCCAGCCGATAGTAGTGGATCTTCGTCTCATCGGGTGCTTGCCGGTCGGCCAGCCAACCGGTGAGCTTGTACGGCGCAAAGTTGCACAACCCACCCCACGCGGCAAACGGCAAGCCCATGGCGCCGAGTACGACGAAGCGTGCCGCGGCTCCCGGGATGGAGGTACCGCGCTCGTTGCGGAGGAGCTCGTCCTTGATCCGCAGGCGTTCGAGCCGCCGGCGATACTCGCGCAGCATGCGCCGTACGCGCCAGATTACCTCGGGGCGGTGCTCGAGGAAGTAGTCGAGCGCGCGCGGCAGCTCGCGGGACACCCACTGGCCGCGCTCGAACGGCGTGTCGCCCGGCAGGTCGAGCCCCACGCGGGCGACCAGCTCGTCCTTGTAGACGAGTTCCAGGTCGGCGACGAGCTGCTCGAACTGCGTGTGCTCGATGTTGATGACGATGTCGCGGATGGCCTGTCCCAACCGGGCCGTCAGCGCCTGGACGGTGGCCGTGGGATCGCCTTCGTACTGCGTGCGGTACTCCTGCACGTCGATCGGTGGGCCGAAGCGCACGAGGACGCCGCTGCGGAACCGCCGACGGCTCTCGAAGTTCAAGCCGACCGGCACGATCTGCACGCCGAGCGACCAATCGTGCTTGGCCTCGCTCTGCAGGGCGATGCGGGCGGCACCCGTTTTCAGCTTCTGCACGCGTGGCTCGTCGGCGCTCGTGCCTTCCGGGAAGATGCCGATGACACGCCCGCGACGCATGGTGTCGTGGCAGGCGGCAAAGGTTTCGACGTTGCGCTCGCTGGCTTGCGGGCTGTCCTGGGCGCGATACACGGGGATGACCCCGTGCTGGCGCAGGAACCACGCTTGGACGCGCTTGCGAAACAGCCCGGCGTGTGCCAGGTAGCACACCATGCGCGGCGAGACCGTGGCCACGATGAGCGCGTCGGTGATCGACTGCGGGTGGTTTGCGGCCAGAAGGACTGGCCCGCGGCGCGGCACGTTGTCGAGACCCACGCGTTCGAGTCGCCGGAAGTAGACGGCCAGGGCGAGGCGGGTGACCCCTCGTGTGAGCTGGTAGAACACGGGCGCTTGCATGGACGGACCCCCGAGCGCGGGACACCGGGCCTGAGTCTAGGCAGGTTGGAATCGTTTGCCCAGCGCGAGCCCAACACCTTGGGCGAGGCCTACACAGGCCCGAGGGAAGGCGCTACTCTCCGGACGAGCCGTCGCAAGGACCCGTTCGAGAGCGCGTTCGACCACGGAGGGCCACGATGCAGGTCAAGAGCTTGATGACGAAAAAAGTGATCACCGTGCGCGAGCACACGTCGTTGAACGAGGTGGCACGCAAGATGTCCAAGCACGACATCAGCGGCGTTCCCGTGCTCGACGACGAAGGGAAGCTCGTCGGCATCATCACCGAGGCCGACTTGATCCGGCGCAACGCGCGCCTGGAAGTCCCCGTGTTCATCCAGATCCTCGATGCCAACATTCCATTGGAGCTGCCCGGTCACCTGCGCGAGAAGCTGCAGCACATGTTCGGCACCGAGGCGCGCGACGTGATGACGGAGAAGGTGCGTACCGTGACGCCCGAGACCGAGCTCGAGGATCTGGTGGAGCTCATGCTGAACAAAGGCGCGAATCCCGTTCCGGTGATCGAGGACGACCAGCTCGTGGGTATCGTCAGCCGCTCCGACCTGGTGCGCATGATGGCGGCCGAGCTGGGCTAGTGCACCAATACGGTCAATCGCGCGTGATGGAGCGAAGCACGCGCTCGCTTTGCAGACGGATGCGGCCGCGTGAAAGCTGGATCGCGCCACGATGCTCGAAGTCCTTCAACAACCGACTGACGACTTCGCGCGCCGATCCGAGGTCGGCGGCGATTTGAGCATGTGTCGTTTCGATCGATCGCTCACGTCCGTGCGGCTCTGCGAACTGTGTGGCGAGGTAATCCGCCAGCCGTTGATCCATCCTCTGGAAAGCGATCTCTTCGATGAGCTCCATGACGCCCGCGAGCCGGGTTGCGACCATCTCGAAGGCATAGTTTCGCAAGAGCTCGCTCGAAGACATCCAACGCCGGAAGTCGGTGCCCTGGAACACCAGGGCTTCGACGTCGGTTTCTGCTCTCGCGGTTGCGGGGCAGGGGGTTCCCGCGGTGAGGCACGACATGTTCAGCAGGCAGCTCTCGCCGGCATGAACGTGATAGAGCGTGATCTCGCGACCGTTCTCGCCGACCTTGTAGACGCGAAGCTGACCTGAGCCGACGATCGCAAACTGATCACAAATGTCTCCCTCGTTGAAGTAGCACGTCCCGGCTGCCAGCCGCGCTACTGAACAAGAAGCTATGAGCTCTTGTTGGAAGGAAGGCTCGGATTCCGTGAAGAACTTGAACTTTCCGAGAACGTTGCGCTTGTCCACAGATCCCCCAGAAGGGTGTCCACCCGAACGACTCGAGACACACACTTGAACGAGGGAGCATGAGGATTGTGCCGGTCGCAGTGCGGGAGGTCAAGCCTCGTGCCAACAAGCACTTGCATCGTGCGTGCGCCGTCGCAGGAGGTGGTGAGGCGCGGCATGTGTGACCGAAGTCACTGAAAAGTCAGAGCCGCGATCCTACCGTGGACCCTTCGCGTGTTTGAGACCACAAGCTTCCCGAGAGTTCTCCTCCAGGCGCCAAGGGGCTTAGGCGCCGTGGGCACGCGAAGTCGACCGGCAGCGCTTCGTCGTGATGGGGGGGCGACGCGTGCGCGCGGCGTGGCGCGGCCGGTCTTGCCTTTCGGCATCGTGTTTGGCTTGCAAAGGAAAGGGGCGGGAGCAATGTCCCGCCCCCTTTTTCCGTGGACACCCCAGTCCGCGAACGCGGCCGTTCCTCCGATCTGCAACGACGGACGAGCGTTGCCACCAGACGCCCGGCCACGCGTACTCGATGCGCGTGACGGAGTTGAAGGGATTTGGCCACACGTTGAGCGACCCAAAGAGCAACAGCGGTGGTGTCACAACGTTTGATGAAGTTGAAAAGGATGCGCTCGAAGCAGCCTCCGGCCGCGACCACGATTCAGCGCGGCTGCCCGTCGCGACTCCGGGCCGGATCACCGCACTCACGAGACCACGTTCGTCAGAGAGCTCTTCGGCCCGCCAGCTCGTCGATGCGTGTGCGTTCCATCAAGGCTTCGATGAGCTGCGCTCCGTGCGCCAGTAGCAACGTGTTCTCCAGCGTATCTTCGAGCTCGGGCCACAGGATGAGGGCCAGGTTGAGCGCCACCAGCAGCAGAACGATTGCGAGCAACCCGGTGAACACGCCCCCTGAGATGGCGTTGGCGAACCCAACGACTGTCGGCTGAATCACGCGGCTCACCAGCCTCGCGACGATCTGCATCACCACGATGATGACCACCATCACCAAGATGAAGACGACGCCTACGGTGACCTGCGGGCTGTAGAACGTGATCTTCAGTCGCTCGGCGATATCGTGGCAGAAGCGCGACGCCACCACGTAGGCCACCGCGAACGAGCCCAGCCACACGGCCTGGTTGATGAGCCCGCGCTTGTAGCCGTGGTAGAACGCCAGACCCACGACGGCGCGCGTGGCGACATCGATCCAGGCGTATTTCCCCTCCATGGAGGCCACCCATCGCTGACGTCGCGCCGGCGCGACGATCGCTGGCGGCAGCATAGCACTCCGGCCTGCGGCGCACCGAACGGTGGCTTCATCCCGCGGTGGGTGCTCGCAAGCGCTTGCGATCCGGCCGCTGGGCTCCACATGGGTGGAGATGTCGTCGGTCGTGTCGCCTTCGAGATTGGCCATGGAGAAGCTGAAGAAGTCGG
>JBFJHN010000386.1:0-4206 GCA_041613275.1 Candidatus Krumholzibacteriia bacterium
CCCTGCGTTTCGAGGATGGCCATGATGTTCAGCTCCACGGTCATGCGACGAAACACCGACGGCTCCTGCGGCAGGTACCCCAGGCCCATGCGCGCGCGCCGGAACATGGGCAGCTTCGAGATGTCGCGATCGCCGAGAAACACCTTGCCCGCGTTTGGCTTGATCATCCCCACGAGCATGTAGAACGTCGTGGTCTTGCCTGCGCCGTTCGGGCCCAGCAATCCGACGACCTCGCCGCCGCGCACATGCACGTCGATCCCGTCGACGACTCGGCGCGAGCCGTAGTTCTTGACCAACGCCCGACCTTCGAGCCGTGCCGTCGCCGGCCGACCGTTGTCGCTCATGGTTTCTCCGACACGGCATCTTGCTCGTACTCGAACCTTCCGATCTCGACGAGGTCGAGATTTGGATCCGACGTCAAACCGTAGCCCTGCAGCACCTCGGACTCGCCGGGACGCGTGATCGAAACGAAGTCCTCCGAGCGGATCTTGTCCTGCGATTCGTCCCAGTACAGGCTCTCCGTTTCGAGTCTGCTGCCGCTCTCGGTGGTGACGACGACGTCGCCCTGCGCCGTCAGTCGCCCGCTCTCCAGCACGCCCTCGCGCGCCGTGAGCACGGAAACCTTTTGCCCACGTTCGTAGAAGTCGACGCGAATGTCGTCGGCACGCGTGAGGTTCTCCTGATAGACGCGCGCGACCGCGGCGTGGAAGACGAAGCGCACGCCGCCGCTGTCGCTTTCGGTGGTCTCGAAGTCGGTGATGATGCGCAAGGGGCTTTCCTGCGCGCTCTGCGTGGTTTGCGGCTCTTCGCGCGTGCACGCCAGGAAAGTGAGGACACAGCAGGCAGACGCCAGGCTGGCGCCCGCTCGTCGCACGCGTGGCCACTGGTGCAAGAGCGTCCTCCCGAACGATCGAGGCTTCGACCATGACGCGGCCGGGGCTGGACCGGGCCTGGGTTGATCGCTCCGTCTGTGGCTGGGCAGGATTCCGTTCCCCGCCCCGTCTGACATCTAGCAAAAGCTGCAGCCTTGCGTCAAGCAATGACCATGCCAAACAAACATGCGGCCCTAGAGCACGCTTTGACAATCAGTTGGAGTTTCGCAACCGAGTCGACGCAGTCGTGCCCGCACGGATTCTGGACGCCGGGCGCGTCGGACGTGGACGTGCCTGGAGCGTCGCGGGCGCAAGCCTGCGGTCGAGCTGCTCGAGCAGACGACGATCGGCCCCGGACAGCCCGAACAGCGCCTCGACGCGGGCGTCCAGGCGCGCTCCGACGCTCTCGCTGGGACTGCGCTCCTGCCTGCGCACGAGCGCGACGAGATCGCGGGGTGCGCGCTCGTGCGGCCACGGCAGGCAGGCAAGGTACGGCGCGTTCAACCGCAGCCAGCCGCCCGACTGTGCCACGGCCGCAAACAAGCCCCGGTACAGCACGGCGTACAGTCGCGAGTTGAGCAACGCGAGAAGCAGCGCACGCCGCTCATCCGCAGCATCGACGTTCGGGAGCGCGATGAAGTAGACGCGCCCGAGCAGACGCCCGCGCGCGTCGAACGTGGCGTGCAGCCGACGGAACATTCCCGGCACCACGACCTTCGGGACGCGCATGCGCCGCAGCCGTGCGGCGTCCAGGCCGGCCGCGGCTGCGTCGAACGGTTGCGAGCGCGGCGGCTGAAACGCTCGAATGTCGCCGCTACACACGATTCGATCGCGTCCACTGCCGATTCCCCGCGCGAACCCGCTCGTGGCGATGCCGCAGGCAATGCGCACGTGCGTCCCGAGACGGGGACCGTCAAACAGCCGCTGCAGCAGGCCGGCGCTCGCGGCGGGAAGATCCAGCGGCACGATGGCTCCCGGCAGATGCGCGAGCGCGTCGGAGGACCACGAAGCGCGCACGCGTCCGTCGGGCTCGTGGACACGCAAACGCGAGACGCCGCGATCGCGCGTGCCGACCAGGATGACCGGATAGGTGGCGTGGCCGCGGAAGGGTGCCGCTGCCGAGAGGTCCCAGATCTCTTCGAGAGCGAGCTCGCGCAGCAGGCGCTCGCGCAGGCTGCGCGCGTACTCCGCCGCCAGGAGCTTGTTGGGCACGATGACGCAGAGTCGACCGCCGGGGCGCAGCTCCTCCAGCACGCGCTCGACGAACAGACCTGCAAGATCCCCGCGGCCCGGCACGTCGCCGCTCGCGCGCAGCGTGGCGCGGTAGTCTGGGTCGAGGTCGCGCAGCGCGACCCACGGCGGGTTGGCCACGATGGCGTCGAAGGCACCGCGCCTGGCGGGTGCGGTCAGGTAGTCGCGCCTGCGCACCCGCCAGGTGCCGAGCGCGGGACCGCACGCGCGTGCCACACGGGGTCCCAGTGCGTGCGCCCAGCGGGCGCTCGCGCCGTCGACCTCTGCACCTTCGCAGTCCACGCGCAGGCCGCGACGCGCTGCTTCACGCGCGACATGGGCCAGGAGGTGCGCGGCCCCGCACCCGGGGTCGTGCACCCGTAGACGCGCCCCGCGGGCGACCCCGTGGAGCAGGCGCTGCGCCATGAGCGCCGCGACGTCGCCCGGCGTGTGGACCACACCGAGGTCTCGGGGCGCGTCCGCCTCGCGGCGCGCGCTGCGTGCGTTCTGCCGACGCACCACGTCACCCCACGCCTCGGCGTCGACGCGTGCGTCACCAGGACGTATGTCGTTGAACGTATGCGCGTACCGCGCCACGGATTGCCGCGCGCCCCGGCGGTCCACCCCACATCCTCCCTCGGCGGCATCGCAAGCCACGTGGAGTAAAGATGCACCGCGCCACGGCGTCAACCGCTTCCGTGGCACGCAGCGTGCAGCCTCACGCGCGGAAGGATCCACGCGCTCCGGAGTAGGAAGCTTGAAGACCACGCAACCGACACGTACCGCTTTGCGCGCCGCGTCCCGCAGCGGTCGCTTCCTGACCTCCCAGGACCGGCGCTCGTCCGGGACGCGTGCGACGGAATCACGGCGCCGCTCGCGCGTGTTTCGTGAGGCGCGCCGCGGTCGTCGACTCGAGCGCCTCGCCCGCATCCATCGGCTGCTCGAGATCCAGGAAGTGGATCCCCTGCTGAACGAGATCGTCCGCTGCGTGCTGCACATGACGCGTGCGCGGCGCGTCGAGCTTCAGCTCGAATCCAACGGAGAGCTGTGTGCGCGTGAAGCGCTGCGCACGCCGCGCCGACCCCACGTGGGTCGCAGGCTCGCGCTGGCGTTGCGCCACGGCGACCAACGCGTGGCGACTCTGCGCGTCGTCGACCCCATGCACACCCGCATGCGCGAGCTGCGCGGCTACCTGGACGTGGCCGGGGGCGCGGTGGCGATGGCGCTGCGCCTCCAGCAGGCGCAAGGTGGCATCCGACGCTACGAGGCGCTGGTCTCGAGCTTCTCCGACATCTGTCTGCTGGTGCTGGGGGGAAGCGGGCGCGTCCTCGACATGCGCGGCGGGAGCGCGTCCTTGCGCGAGCGCTTGAGCGCGCTTCCCGATTTCGACGTGGCGTGCGAGAGCGACGCGCTCGGGTTGGCGCACGCCGATTGGCTCGACACGCTCGCCCGCGCGCGCCGCGGAGAGCGCGCCGAGGCGCGCACCACGCTTCACGTCCAGAACGACACCATCGATGTGCATCTCGTCTGCGTTGCCTCCGGCGACCAGGACGAGGTGCTGCTGACGGTGCGCGACCTCTCCGAGGTCAAGGCCATCGAGAAGGCGCTGCTGCGACGCAACCACGAGCTGTCCGTGGCGGCCGAGCGGCTCAAGGAAGTCGACATGCTCAAGAACGAGTTCATGAGCAACGTCTCGCACGAGCTGCGCACGCCTCTCACTGCGATCATCGCCTACGCCGAAGCGCTGCTGCTCACCACGCCCGAGCCCAAGACACGCGACGAGTTCCTGCGGGTAATTTGTGAGCAGGGACACAAGCTGCAGAAGCTCATCGGCGGACTGCTCGACATCGCCAAGCTCGACTCCCTGGCGACGGAGCTGAAGCTCCAGCTGGGGTCGCTCAACGACGTCATCGAATCCGCAGTGGTGACGGTGCGTCCCACGGCCGAGAAGAACCAGATCGACATCGTCCTCGAGCTGGAGCCGGACCTGCCGCCGGTGTACCTCGACGAGCTCCGCTCGCAGCAGATCGTGTGGAACCTGCTGACCAACGCCATCAAGTTCTCGCCGCCGCGCAGCACGATCGCGGTGCGTTCGTGGTCCGGC
>JBFJHN010000387.1:0-4201 GCA_041613275.1 Candidatus Krumholzibacteriia bacterium
CGCCCTTGTTGGCGCCCACGAAGCCGTCGGTCACCACGCGCGACATGACGTAGCCCAAACGAGCGGTTGCGACGTTGGTCACGCGCAACACGAGCGTATCGAAGTCGACATGGATCAGGTCGCCCGGCTCGAGCTGCTCCAGAACGGTTCCCGGACGCAGGTGCAGGGTGCTTGGGTTGCCGACGACAGGCTCGCTCGTCAGCCGTACGACCGCGTTCTCCGGATAATGAACGACAGGTTTCTCGAGGTCGCCGGTACGGACCTGTGAGCCTTCGGTGTCCACGACGAACGGGATGCCGACGGAACGAGCCAGTGCAATGGCGTGTTCGAGCTCTTCGAGTGTCGAATGCGACAAGTTGACGCGCACGAAGTCGACGCCTTTTGCGGCGAAGCGCCGCAGCAGCCCTTCGTTCAGCGTCGCCGGGCCCAACGTGGCGATGATCCGCGTACGGATGTCTTGCATGATGTCCCCACGAAACGCAGCGTGTCAAACGGAGGTCGGGGCGGTGCGTGCCAGCGCGAAGAATCGCCGCACGCGTTCGCCGTCGTCCGGCGTCAGATGCTGTTTCCATCTGTTGGAGTAGTCGTGCACGATCGTCGAACGAACGACGTCTGCGAACGTTTCGTTCCACTCGAGATCGCAAAAAACGAGCGTCCGGCGCATTGTCGTCAGCGGGTCGCGAACCAGCTCTTCGTAGTCGAGCTGCAAGCAGCGGTCTGCGAACTGCGCCGTGTTGCGGCGCAAATCGTCGATGTCCAGCTGGGTCTTGACCGCGGCCGAGAGCAGCGGACCTCCGCCAAGATCCTTCCACAGGATGCGATAAGCGTCCGGGACGCGCCCCCACTCCCAGGCCTCGCTGTCGATGTTGGCGGTGACGTTCAACCAACCGGCTTTCACCCAGGAGCTCATGATGGCGACCGGGTCGCGCCGCAAGTAGATGAAGCGCGCGTCGGGAAAAACGCGATCGAAGTACGCCATGCGCGCCCAACCCGTCACCTTGGTCAAGAAGCGCTGTTTGCCCTGGTAACGCACCAGGCGTGCGACCTCGCGTCGCAACGGCGCGATGGCCTCGTCCGACACGTCCTTGGCGAACAGAGGGCGGTCGTGTCGCGTGATGTCCGGCAGAAAACGCTGCCAGAATCGGTAGGCGCTGAACGGCTTGGGGAACCAGTACGCATCGCGCACACGCGCGGACGGAACATGCCGGTACAGTCGTGAGAACACGGAGATCCACGTGTGGCGCGGCAGCTTCTGGTTCCACGTCGACAGCCACGCGACATCGTGATGCCGCGCGAGCATGCGATAGAACAACGTGGAACCGCTGCGACCCGCACACGCGATGAGGATCGGTTTGTGAATGTCGTGTTGCATTGAGAGTTCATCATAGTGCACCACTAGGCATAGCAACCACGCTTCAAACGTTCACGGTGTGTGTGTCTAGCTGCGAAAAAAATGTGTAATTGTTCCCAAGGCTACACACTTGTACAACCATCATTGTGCAGTGCACATGTGTTTGCGCACGACTTTGCGCCCGTTGTTGTTCCGGCATCTGCTAGTCTTGCGTCTCGGATGCATCCGACCATCTCTGCCGACACGGGTCGTGCGCCCGACGACACAACTATGCGTGGATGACTTGATCTGAACCGACGGGTTCGTGGCAATCGATCGGCCTCATGGCAGTACCTGCAACCACAACTTCGCCCGCGCTCGAACCTTCACAAGTTCGGCTCGAAGACGCGACGCGCACGCAGGTGCGCGGATCGAGCCTGCTTTTGTTCGGACGTTCGTTCGCCCTACTGGTCAACCTGATCGCACAGGTGCTGGTCGTGCGCGCGCTCTCCAAAGGAGACTACGGCGCGCTCGCCTACGCGCTTTCGCTCGCGGCAACCGCGTCGCACGTCTCGCTCCTTGGTCTGGGCAAGGCGGTGTCGCGTTTCGTGCCTATCTTCCAGGAGCGCGGCGACCATCGCGCCATGTTCGGAACCATCGTCACCGCGTTCGCCACCGTGACCGGCGTGGGGGCCGGGCTGGTTCTGCTCACGGTCGGTTTGCGCGGCGTGTTGGGTCGGACGCTGATCGGGGACCCGCTTGCGGTGGTGTTGCTGGCCATCGTCATCGCTTTGGCGCCGCTGCAGGCGCTCGATCATGTCTTTCAAAGCCTGTTGAGCGTGTTTGCGCGCCCGCGCGCCATTTTCTTCCGCCGCTACGTCTTGAAACCGCTGCTCAAACTGCTGGCCATTCTGGCGGTGATTGCCGTTGGGGGCAGTGTTCACATGCTCGCGGTCTGCTACGTCGTCGCCGGAGTCATCGGCGTCACGCTGTACGCCATCGTCCTGCGCCAGGTGCTGAAAAGTGAAGGTCTGTTGGCCAAGTTCGATCCGCGCAGGCTGCGTTTCGCACGCGGACGACTGTTCGCCTTCAGTCTCCCTCTGTTGAGCAGCGAGCTGGTGTTGGTTCTGAAAACGGCCATGGCGGTCATTCTCCTCGAGCGCCTGCACGGGGCGAGCGAAGTCGCCACGTTCCGTGGCGTCGTCCCGGTGGCCGGGCTCACGCTGATCGTGATGCAGAGCTTCAAGTTCCTCTACGTGCCCATGGCCTCACGCTACTTCGCGCGTCGGCAGCCCCAAGCCATTCACGGCTTGTTCTGGCAAAGCGCCGTGTGGACGTCGGTCATGAGCTTCCCGATCTTTGCGGTCTGTGTGTTTCTGGCGCAGCCCGTGACCGTGTTGCTGTTCGGTGAACGCTACGCCGACTCGGCCGGCGTGCTCGCCATCTTGGCCGTGGGAGGCTACTTCAACGCGCTGTTCGGCCTGAACTCGGACACGTTGGAGGTCTACGCGCGCGTGCGGGCAATCACGGTGATCACGGTGATCACGGGGCTCGTGGCTCTGATTCTCAATCTGCTCTTGATTCCGAGCTGGGGGGCGATGGGGGCCGCCGTGGCGACGCTCGGTGCGGTCGTGACGCGCAACGTCGCGAACCATGTCGCGCTGTCGGTTCATACCGATGTCAGGCCGTTCGATCGTGCCTACATGAGGGTGTACGCGACCATCGTTCTCGTCTCCGGCGGCCTCCTCCTTCTGCACACCCTGGATCTGGGCTTGGCGGCTGGCATCGCCGCGGTCGGCGCGGCATCCCTGATCGTCCTCTACGGCAATCGGGACGTTCTGAACATCGCGCAAACGTTTCCGGCGCTCGGGCGGTTCCCGCTGTTGCGCACGCTCGTCGTCGCGCGTTCGAACGGGCCGACGAACGGGGAAGCGAAATGATTACCGTGTCGCTCATCGGAATCGACGGCGTCGGCAAGACCACCGTCGCGCAGAAGGTCGCGGCAGATTTCCCGTACCCGATCAAGTACCTCTACATGGGCCGCAACGTCGCCGCCAGCAACCACTCTCTGCCCACGACGCGATGGTGGAGATCGCGACGGAAGCCGCACACGGCAACCGCCCGCGTGAACGGGCAGCGCCGACCCAGCGTGCTGCGGTCCCTGCGGAAATCGGCGGGTTTCGTAAACGGGGTTGCCGAAGAGGTGTATCGCGCCAGCGTCGTGGCGCGCTGCCGCAAGCGCGGCGAGGTCGTTCTGCTCGATCGACACTTCGTGCTGGACTACTACCACGAGGATCACGGGCCGCATCGTCACGAGCGACCGCTGAAGCGGCGGTTGCAAGGGTTGGTGCGCCAACGCGTGCATCCCATGCCGGATCTCGTCATCTGTCTCGACTTGCCCGGCGACGCGGCCTACGCGCGCAAGCGTGAGTTCTCGCCCGAGTTCCTCGACGCGCGTCGGCGCGAATACCTCAATCTGCGCGCGGTGGTTCCGCAGTTCGCCGTGGTGGACGCGAGCCGTGAGCTGGATGCCGTGGTGGCCGACGTGCGCGAGCTGATTCTCACGGCCTACGGACGAAAGAAACATGGCAAGCCGACTTCCTGATGCACGCATCTTGGTCACGGATGCCGGGCGCGGCAGCGCGATCGCCATCGTCCGCGCACTCGGGCGCCGAGGATGTCGCGTCATCGCGGCCGACTCGAACCCGCGCAGCCTGGGGTTTCGCTCGCGCTATGCCGACGAGACGCTGCTCTACCCGGATCCGCGTGAGCACCCGGCGGCGTTCCGGGAGCTTCTGCTGCGTGCGGTGCGCACTTCGCGCATCGACCTGGTGATTCCCGCGACCGACTTCGCGATGCAGCCTCTGGCAC
>JBFJHN010000388.1:0-4196 GCA_041613275.1 Candidatus Krumholzibacteriia bacterium
CCGTCGTTGCCGACGAGCAGATCATCACGCGGGGGCTCCCCTTCAAGCCGCTCTTCCACAACGACGGCAAGCCGTTCGTCTTCTTCGGCCTGGGCTGCCACTTGAACGAGTTCGGGGTCGTCGGCGAGGGGGAAACGGGTGGCGACGCCATCGGCGAGCTGTACGTGACGGTGCCGAGCAATGCGGCGGTGGCCAGCTACGCCAGCGCGGGCTTCGAGTTCCTGCGCGAGAACAATCGATTCCACGAGAACATGTGGCGCGCCATCTTCAACAAGCTGTACTTCAACACGCTGGGTGGCGCGCGTGTGAACCCCGACACGATCGAAGCCAACTGGCGCCTGTCCGCGCTGACACAGATCTCCGAGATCACGCACGGCAATCAGGACATCATCGACCGCTATGTGCTGCTCGGAGACCCGTTGCTCCGACTCGACGCGGGTGTCCCACGTTTCATCGTGGCGGATCCTGTGAACGGCACGATCTTCGAAGATGGACGCATCCGGCCCGACGATCCCAACCTGCCGGTCGAGTTCACGGTGACGGTCAACGACGAGCAGGGGATCGACTCGCTGTGGGTCGAGAAGCGCTTCGAAACCGGCGGCGTCGAGCCGGTGCCGAACGTCTTCATCACGGCCAACGTCGACACGGCGGCTCAGATCGAACACAAGCGCTCGTACACGCTGCAGTTTTCCGTGCTCTTCGACGAATGCAACTTCGATCTGCACGTCGGCGCGCGCGATCTGGCCGGACGCGTCTCCGAGTGGGTCGGGAGCGCACAGTTTCCCAATGGCGGTGACTTCGATCAGCGTTTGTTCGCCAACGGCGTGCAGGTGCGCAGCGGCGACCGGCTCGATGGAGCTACCGCTTTCCGTTACGAGTACGAGGGCTGCGGCCCGCGGCCCGATCTGCAGCTCGAAGTCTTCCTCGACGGCACCCCGACGGAAGTCGGTGAGATCGGCGCCGACGGTGCGCAGGTGGTGTGGTTCGCCGACTTCGTCTGGGACGTTCCGGCAGGCGTCCACAAGCTGCAGTTCGAGCTGGACGGCACGCAGCCGGGGATTCTCGAAGCGGACAAAGTGGTCTTCGACGTCGACCTGGAAGTGCCCGGGTCCCTGGGGTTGCGCGACGTGCTCGCGTTCCCGAATCCCTTCGAGGGCGAAACACGCGTGTTCTTCAACCTCGACACGCAGATTTCCGGCGGCAGCTTGCGCATCCTCGATCTCAACGGCCGCACCGTGCGTCACTTCGATCTCGGCGCTCCTGGCGTCGTGCAGGTGCTCTCGGGGTCGCCCACGGTCCCGGGCGCCATCGGCTCGAGCCAGTTCATGAACTACGTCGAGTGGGACGGCACCGACAGCGCCGGAGATTCGGTGGCGAACGGCGTCTACCTGTTCGAGCTGCGCATCCAGGACCAGGCCGGGCGCGCTTTGCGCAAGCGCGACAAGCTCGTCGTCATGAACTGAGCTCACGCGTTCCCGACACGACTTCCGCGCGACCCGCGACCTGCGCTCGCGTGCGCTTCGCCGCGCCTGCGTGTCGTCCGAGCGGTACGTGGATTGCAGCGTGCATCCAGGCGGACGCCCTTCGTTGGACACCTCCGACGTCATTCGTTACCGTGGGCGCGGCGCCGCCTGGGATCCCGACACCTTCACGACGGAGTCTGCATGGGCGACCGCGCCGATCTGCATCGAGGCGCCTCTCCGGCACAGCGCGCCGTTCTCGCCGAGCTCGCACGGCTGGTGACCGAGCAGCGCAATCCGCGCACGCGCGACATCGACCTCGCCGACGTCGAAAGCGCGCTCGCGCTGATCAACGACGAGGACGCGCGGGTTCCAGGCATCGTGCGGCAACAGATTCCCGCCATTGCGCGCGCCGTGGCGTGCGCCGAGCGCAGTCTGCGCGCCGGCGGGCGTCTGATCTATGTGGGCGCGGGCACCAGCGGGCGCCTGGGCGTCCTGGACGCCGCCGAATGCCCGCCCACGTTCGGCAGCGATCCCGACCAGGTCGTCGGCATCGTCGCGGGCGGCCTGCCGACGTTGGTGCGATCGCGCGAAGGCGTCGAAGACCGCCCCGAGGCTGCGCGCGCCGACCTCGAGGCGGCGCAGCTGACCGCGGACGATACCGTGGTCGCGATCACCGCGAGCCGTCGCACGCCGTACGCCGTGGCCGGCCTCGCCTACGCGCGCGAGCGCGGAGCTTCGACCGTTTTCATCACCTGCAACGAGCCGCCCGAGGATCTCGAGGCCGACGTGGTCATCGCGGCCGTCGTCGGGCCGGAGGTCGTCGCGGGATCGACGCGCATGAAGGCCGGCACGGCGCAGAAGCTCATTCTCAACATGATCTCGACCGCGACGATGATTCGTTTGGGCAAGGTCTACGAAAACCTCATGGTCGATCTCCGCCCGATGAGCCGTAAGCTCGAAGAGCGCAGCAAGGGCATCCTGATGAAGCTGCTCGACGTGCCCTACGAGCGCGCCACCGAGCTCCTCGGGGCCGCCGACGGCTCGGTCAAGCAGGCGTTGTACATGGGCTTCACCGGCTGTGATCCGGCAACCGCCGAAGACGACCTGCAGCGCGCGGGCGGCGTTCTGCGCCGGGCGCTGGGGAAGGAACCGTCTTGAAGGCTGTGCGACTCCTGGCTTTCGTGCTCTTCGTGGTGCTTCCCGTGTGGGCCGACGAGCCGGTGCTCGTCGACCAGGCGGCGCTGAACGCGCGCATCGGACTCGACTACGAGGCCGTCGTCACCTGGGACGAGCTGGTTGAAGAAGCGCTGATGCACCGGCTGATCCTCTTCGGCGAGGTGCACGATCAGAAGAGCCCCGCACGGCAGCTGCAACGCCTGGTGCTCGAGCTGCGCACCCGATCCGACATGCCCGTGCGCATCGGCGTCGAGTTCGTCGACCGCGAAGATGCCGACCTGCTGAACGCTTACCTGAGCGGCAACCTCGACGAAACCGCCTTCATGGAGCGCTTGTTTCCGACCAGCCTGCTGTTGTCGCCGCAGGTGGGGGGCGCGCATCTCGAGATCCTGCGCTTTGCGCGCGTGCAAGGCGTCGAGGTGATTCCGCTGGAGAGCCGCCCGTCGGGCTCGCGGCCGCGTACGCTGCGCCACTCGGAAATCCGCTGGAACCTCGCACGCCGGCTCGGGCGCTATCCGAACGAGCGGCTGGTCGTGCTGTACGGCGTCGATCACATCCTCGGCCAGCATCCGATCACCGAGGGTCTCGCGGTGGACGCCTTGCGCATCACCTCGTACGCCGACAGCGTGCAGGCGGCGTTCCATCGCCGCCACGGACGCTACCCGCGTCCGGGGGAAGTGCTGCGCCTGCGGCCCGGCGTGTTTCTCGACGCCGGCGAGGTGCCGCGCACGCGCCGCTTGCTCCTGCTGGCCGACAACGTGCGCGAGGAGCTGCTGAGCGCCATCGAGTCGACGTACGCGGGCGACCGTGAAGGGATTCCCTTGCTCGTCGAGGCGTTGAACGACGACGCGGTGCGTTGGCGTCGCGCCGCACACCTCGCACTTCGCTTCGCCTTCGGCGAAGATCTGGGTTACGATCCCGACGCCACACCGGCCGAGCGTCAGCATGCGCAAGCGCGCTGGCGGGCGCTGTGGGAGGACAACACCGAGTCCTCCTCGGCACCCTGAGCCGGACAATCGACGTCGTCGAAGGGTCGGCGCCCCGGTGATCGAATCGGTCTCCGCTCTCGCACACAAGTCCGAACGCGTCGTCATCGGGCTCATGTCCGGGACATCGATGGACGGTGTCGACGCGGCGCTCGTGCGCATCGCTTCGCACGGCGCGTCGACACGCTGCCGTCTCCTGCGCTTCGCGTGTCACCCCTATGAAAACGATCTGCGCGACGATCTGCTGCGCGCGGCGTCCGGCGAGACTCTCACCGCGCTCGATGCGGCCGCTTTGGACTTCCGCGTCGCGGCCACGTTTGCGCAAGCGGCTTTGGAGCTCGTCGAACGCGCCGCGCTGCGTCCCGCCGACATCGATCTGATCGGCAGCCACGGACAAACGCTGGCGCACCGCGCTCCCGGGCCGGACACGTGGGAGCCCTTCGCGTGCACCTGGCAGGCGGGATCCGGCGCGGCGATCGCCGCGGTCACCGGCATTCCCGTGATCTCGGACTTTCGCAGCGCCGACGTCGCGCTGGGCGGCACGGGCGCACCGCTGGTGCCGTACGTCGAC
>JBFJHN010000389.1:0-4186 GCA_041613275.1 Candidatus Krumholzibacteriia bacterium
CGTCGCGCAGGTTGTCGACCAGCATGCGCATGAAGCGACGCCGCGTGCGGTCCGACTTGATCGTGATGTCCGGGCTCAGGCGAACGATGTAATCCAAGCGGCGCTCCCTTGCGTGCGTGACGCCACACCGATTCTAGCATCGCGATCTCGTTCGGGGGCGACGGCGCGTACGAGGCGTTCCGTACGAGAAAATGCGGGCCGCGTCGCGGCGGCCCGCATCCATCGAACCGATCAAGGACCGAACTCAAAGCGCGTCTCATGGCCTTGGAAGTCGCGGAATCGCAGGATGACGACCCCAGGCCGCCCGTAGGCGCGAATGTGCGCCGCGCGCAGGGGGGCCAGGTCGAACTGCAGCATGCGTTCGAACCACGCGTCACACAGCTCGCCGCGATCGTCGTGAGCCAGGAGCGCCCACGTCTGCACCGGGTTGGATTCCATGAAGCTGCCGCTTGCGTACAGCGTGAACGGATGGTCCGGTGAGCAGCCGCTGAATCCCACTCGCAACGTCAGCACGTCACCTTCGAGCTTGGCGTCCATCAGCGCATACGGATCCTGGTCGATGTCCTCGGGCCGGCGGTCGGTCATCACCAGAAGCGGCAGGACCGGCGGCACGATGTCGCACGGACCCGGCGCGACACCGAAGTTCGCGTTGTCGAAGCTCACCGGCTCGCCGTCCGGACCCGCGACGAGAATCACCTCGAGCGGGTTGGGCGTGGTGACGCACACGAGGATCCTAGGCATCGGCGGATGCGGCGGCATCGGATCCGGCTCGTCGTCGCGCAGGATGCTGGCGTAGCGCAGCGAGTACAGGCCGGGCGACTCGACGGGGAACGTGTAGCGGCCGTCCGGGCCCGCATGCGTCGTGACGCTCGTGCCGTCCGGCGTGGTCATCGTGACCATCCCGGGGAAGGGTCCCTCTCCGCGTTCCCGGCGTCCGTCGCGGTTTTCGTCGTGGAACACCATGCCAGAGATTCGTGGTCGGTCCGGTTGCACGCCGAAGTGCGCCACCGCCGCAAACGCGAACGACACGAGTCCCGGGTCGTGGAACGACCAGGTTTTGCGTCCCGAGGTCTCGCCGGCGGAAAGCACGGCGTCGTCGCCCAGGAGATCGGAGTAGTCGAAGCCCCACGCTCGCACGGGGGAGACGAGCGAAGAGTCGCCCTCCCCACCGCGTTCGAGGTCGGCGTTCGTGGGCACGACGCTGCGCGGGACGAATCGGTGCAGCCACACGACCGCGGGCGCGTACAGCGTGTGGATGCTGGCGTTGCGGATGGCCACGTCCAGCGACACGGTCTCCGTGTTCCGGTCGACGCGCACGTTGCTGCCGATGAGCTCGATGCGCACGAACTCGCGTCCCGGCAACGGGGACTCGATGCGCTTCAGGACGAAGCTGGATGCGGACGGGTCGAAGGCCGCGTCGAACTCGGCGCCCCCGTCGGGGGACTCCGCGTTCGGCGGCGTCGACTCGTTGCAGCCCACGAACGCCCCAAGGAGAGCGCACGCGGCTGCGAGCAACGGAAAGAATGCCTGCTTCATGATGCGAGCCTCCCTCAACCGCGGGCTCCGGAGAGGACGTCGTCCGGCGCGGTCGAAGAACGGATGGAACGGGTTGGGGAGCCCGTCGCAAGCGGTGCACTTCAGAATCTACACGCGTGCGCGCGCGGCTCCAAGCGTGCTCGCGGACCGCTCCGCGGCCCCTGATTCCCGGGGGTGAGCGTCAACCCTTTGATTTGTTGTTGTTTACGTGGTCCGGCAAGGGCCGGGCGCCGAACTCCCCGCACGGACGCGGCGGGGCTATTTGACGCGCCGGCAAAAGGTTGAAATCACACGCAACTCGTCCATAGAATCTCCGGGTTTTGTAACCGCGAGAACGCGCACGAGCCACGTGGGGGGTTACCGATGGCGTTCGTTGTCGCCCTGATCGTCTGGGTCATCACAGCGGTGAGCGTCTGGATGTTGCTGGACGCCAACGCATCGATGCCCGCCACGATTTCCGTCATGGCACGCGACATCAACGCGCAGTTCTTCTTCACGCTCGTCGTCACGGGCGTGGTTTTCGTTCTGGCGCAAGGTCTGCTGGGCTGGTTCATCTTCAAGTACCGTCAGCGCGACGGCCGTCGCGCGCAGTACGTCCACGGCAACAATCTCATCGAGGTGGGCGGCGCGGTGATCATCGGCGTGGTCTTCGTCGGCCTGGCCGTCGCGGCGCAGCGCGTCTGGTCGGAGCTGCATCTCGAGGGCAGTCAGCCGAACTCCGTGATCGTCGAGGTGACCGGCGAGCAGTTCGCGTGGACCATGCGTTACGCCGGCGCGGACGGCGCCTTCGGTGAGACGTCCCCGGCGCTCTACGACGCCGCCAACAATCCCATCGGCATCAAGCCCGACGACCCGGCCGGCCAGGACGACATCGTCGTGCTCAACGAGCTGGTCGTGCCGGTGAACCGTCCGGTCGAGCTGCGGCTGGGATCCAAGGACGTCTTGCACGGGTTCTACATGCCTCAGCTCTGGATCAAGCAGGACACGGTCCCGGGGCTGCGGATCCCGCTGCGCTTCACCGCCGACCAGACGGGCGAGTACGAAATCGCCTGCGCCGAGCTCTGCGGGCTCGGGCACTACAGAATGAAGGGGGTCCTCCGCGTGATGGAGGAGCCCGAGTATCGCAACTGGCTCGTCGAGCAAGCGGCGCAGCAGTAGCGCCGGCCGCGGCCGGTGCGCGTCGCGCGACGCCGGAGTCCACCTTTTGAACGAAGGAGACCCCGTCCCCATGTCTACAGCCCACGAGCCTTCGGTCCACGCACACGAGCACGTTCACGTCCCGCCCGACAACTTCATCGCGCGCTGGGTGTTCAGCAAGGACCACAAGGTGATCGGCATTCAGTACTGGTGCCTGGCGCTGGCGGCCGTGCTGGTCGGCATGGTGCTGTCGCTCCTCATCCGCGCGCAGCTGGCGTTCCCCCTGCACAACTTCGCGCTGCTCGAGAAGATTCTGTCGAACGCGGTTGCAGGCGGCGTGATCGCGCCGGAGTTCTACCTGTCGATGGTGACCATGCACGGCACCATCATGGTGTTCTTCGTGCTGACCACGGCGCCGATGGGCGGTTTCGGCAACTACATCCTGCCGATCCAGATCGGCGCGCGCGACATGGCGTTTCCGACGCTGAACATGCTGTCGTTCTGGGTGACGTTCGTCGGCTTCATCGCCATCATGGCGGCGTTCTTCGTGGAGGGCGGCGCGCCGCTGGGCGGCTGGACGGCGTATCCCCCCCTGAGCGCGCTGGGTGAGATCGCCGCTCCGGGTCAGGGCGCCGGCATGAACATGTGGATCATCAGCATCGCCATCTTCTGCATCGGCTCGCTGCTGGGCGCGCTCAACTTCATCGCCACGACCTTGGGGCTGCGCACGAAGGGCATGTCGCTCATGCGCCTGCCGCTGACCGTGTGGGCCTGGTTCACCACGGCGGTGCTGGCGCTGCTGTCGTTCCCCGTCCTCCTCGGCGCCGGCGTGCTGCTGCTTCTCGACCGCAACGTGGGCACGAGCTTCTTCATCCCCGGCGGCCTGGTCGTGGCCGGCGAGCAGATTCTCGATCACAAGGGCGGCTCGCCCATTCTCTGGCAGCACCTGTTCTGGTACTTCGGTCACCCCGAGGTCTACATCGCCATCTTGCCCGGCATGGGGGCGACGTCGCACATCCTCGCCACCTTCGCGCGCAAGCCGGTATTCGGCTACAAGGCCATGGTCTACGCCATCTTCGCCATCGGCCTGCTGGGCTTCTTCGTGTGGGGCCACCACATGTTCGTGAGCGGCATGAGCCCGTACACCGGCCTGGCGTTCAGTCTGGTGACGTTGGCCATTGGCGTGCCGTCGGCGATCAAGACGATCAACTGGCTGGGGACGATCTGGGGTGGCTCGATCCGGCCGACGACCGCCATGCTCTGGTCGCTGGGCTTCGTCTCGCTGTTCGTCAGCGGCGGCCTGGGCGGCATCTTCCTGGGCCAGAATGCCGTCGATCTGTTCCTGCACGACACCTACTTCGTCGTCGGCAACTTCCATCTGATCATGGGCGTGGCGGCGATCTTCGGCATGTTCGCGGCCACGTACTACTGGTTCCCGAAGATGTTCGGTCGCATGTTGAACGAGGGCATGGGCAAGCTGCACTTCGTGCTCACGTTCATCGGCGTCAACCTC
>JBFJHN010000390.1:0-4186 GCA_041613275.1 Candidatus Krumholzibacteriia bacterium
GACGTGCGGCTGCGGGTGTACGATTCGCGCGGGCAGCTGGTGCGCAGGCTCGTGACAGGGCAGCGTGTTGGCGTGGTCTCGGTCGTATGGGACGGACGCAACGACGATGGAATCGACATGCCGTCGGGAACCTACGTCTATAGCGTGCAGGCTGGAACGTTCCGAGATTCACGAAAGATGACGCTTCTGCGCTGAACCGGTCCCTCCGGCGTCGGATCTCGATTCCGGACGCGCGCGACGGCAAGCGGGATGCGCCACCAGTGTTTGCCTCAGCTAAGGTCCAGCGGCGCTCAGTTTCGCGCGCCAGTTGGAGATGAAACGCAACGGCATCGATTCTGACTCGCTGTCGACCCGCATGCACAGAAAGCGCTCGTGGTTGGCGCTCGGCATGACGCTCTGATACGCGCGGTCGAAGCTCGCGAACAGCGTAGGCAGAGAGATCTTCGGCTCGTCGTCGATCACATCCACCTGCACGACGTAGGCGCGACCCGCTGGGCTGCGATAGAGCAGCTGCTTCCCGTCTGCTCGCCAGTGCGCCCTCTCGCCACCGTCCGTCGAAACCCGCCACTTGCGGTTCAAGGCCGGATAGGGACGCAGGAAGATCTCCAGCCTGCCAGACTCCTGCGACGTGTACGCGAGCCAGCGCCCGTCCGGGGACAGCGCGGGCTCGAGCTGGTTGAAGTCGTCGGCCAGGATGGGACCGCCTTCGGCCGTCGTGAGATCGTACCTCCAGATCTCCCAACCATCGGAGTCGCGCGGGAAGTGCGAGAACAACAGCTCGTCAGCGCTCGACCATTCATGGACCGTCGACCCCACGGACTTCAAGTCGATGTGCGGAACGGGCGCCGTGACGCCGTCGATGGCATGGGTGTACAGACGCTCGAGACCGGGATCCTGATTGGTGTAGGCGTACTGCTTGCCGTCGGGAGAGAACGCCCCGCCCCAGCAGTCGCTGTCGAAGCGTGACAGCAGCGAAAGCGTGCGCCGCTCGAGATCGGCGATCCAGATCTCCATGGACGACCCCACCATAATGCGGTCGATGGCCGCGTAGCGACCGTCGCGCGAAAGGAAAAGCCCCATGCCACCCGTGAGGTCGACGAGGCTCTCGAAGTCGCCTTGTCGATCGAGCCATCCGATCGTTTGGTTCGACGCGCGTTGCCCGTAGCCCAGAACCAACGCACCCGTGTGCGCGAGACCGGCCATGATCGAGCCGTTGTTGGTGTTCCAGGTGAGATCATCCGCCACCACGGTTGGGTCGCCTCGGACCTCGTTCGACTCGAAGTCGAACGGCACCTGCATCAGCTTGCCCTTGCGATGAAAAAGGACGTATCCGGCGGGATCGACGAGCGCCTGCGAGACGTCCTTGAGGATGCGCACGGGCTCCCGACCCCCGAGCGCCGCCAGGTAGATTCCGCCGATGGCATCCTGTTCTTCGGCAGCATTGCTCCACTTGGTGAACAGGAAATGCTCCCCATCGGGAAGGAACACGGGCCAGCGATGGGAGGCGTCCGCAAGCGTCGAATCGATGCTCGTGATCTCGCGCGGAGAGTCCTCGAACGATTTCAGCGCGAACAAGCCGGTGTTCGTCCCCGGCGCGTAGAGAATCGTTCCATTCGCGCTCCACGCCGCTCCGCGTGCGAACGCCATGCCGTCGGTGATCTTCAAGGTCATGCGCGTGGCGACGTCCATCGCGAACATGGCGGTGCCGGTCTGGATGCCGAGCTGCTTCGAGTCCGGCGACCAGAAAAACGCCCCCACGTCGTAGTTGAACTGCATGTCGAACGCGCCGGCGCGCTCGCTCTCGAAGGTGTCCAATGAGCGCAGATAGACCACGTCCTGATTGAGCGAATCGCGCAGCGCGAAGGCGAGCCATTTTCCGTCGGGCGAGAGCGACGGCGCGATCGAGGCGATCGGCATTCCGGCCGGCAGGGCGATCTCCAGGTGCAACGAGCGGTTCGGGCCTGCGTCTTGCTGCCCACCTGGACGCGTGACGAGACTCACGATCAGTGCGATCGCAAGGACGCTCAGGACACCCCAGAGCCAGCGTGGCGCTGCCGATTTGGCGCCGTGTATCGCGTCACCTGCGACCTCTTCCGTTTCGGTCAGCTCGAGCGCCGCATCACCCGCTGAGCGCAGGCGGAGGCGTGGGTCGCGCTGCAGACAGCGTCGCAACATCCTGCGTACGCTCGCCGGCGTGCGCTTCGGCAGCAGATCGAAGTCGGGCTCGGCGCGCAGGACCGCCGCCATCGTGTCGCTCACCGTATCGCCGCTGAACAAGCGTGTGCCCGTGAGCATTTCGTAGAGGATGACGCCAAAGGCCCACATGTCACTGCGTTTGTCGATGCGCTTGCCGCGGGCCTGCTCGGGCGACATGTACGCGGCGGTGCCCAGGATGACGCCGGCGCCGGTCATCGCCGCCGTGATCGTCGGCGAGTGCAGGACGTTCGAATCCTCCTCGACATCACCCAGATAGGCGCGTGCCAGGCCGAAGTCCAACACCTTCACCTCGCCGCTCGGCGTGATCTTCACGTTTGCGGGCTTGAGATCACGATGTACGATGTTCTGGTCGTGCGCGGCCTCCAGTCCCGCCGCAATTTGCTTGGCGATGTCGAGGGCTTCGTCCGGCGGGATGGCGCCGCGCGACAGGCGCATGCTGAGGTCCTCGCCCTCGACGAGCTCCATGACGAGGAAGCGCATGCCGTCGGCCTGTTCGTAGCCGTACACGGAGGCGATGTTGGCGTGCTGGAGGCTGGCGAGCGTTCGCGCTTCGCGTTCGAAGCGCGCCGCGCGCTCGGTATCCCCACTCATCTCATGGGGCAAGATCTTGATGGCGACCTCGCGGTCGAGCTTGGCGTCGTGGGCGCGGAACACCACGCCCATGCCGCCTTCGCCGAGCTTGTCGAGGATCTTGTAGTGCGCGAGCAACTTACCGATCAAGTGCTGGTCCCTGAGCGAGTTGTCCGAGGCTAGCATGACGAAGGAGATCCGTCACCCTCCCGGAGTGCGCATCCCGCACGCCACGACGCGTCTCACCGGTCCCGCTGAGACGACAGAGAGCATGTCCGTCGTGCATTCTCCGCAGGGAGTCCACCCAAACCCCTCGGAGGATCCGATGTCTCCTCGAATCGGCGTAGCCCTTGGCATCCTTGCGTTCGCGCTGCTCTGTGGCTGCGCCGGATACCGCGGACATGTCCAGGGCGTGACCTTCACGAGCCACGACGGCATCCAGCTGGCCGGCACGCTCGTCCTTCCCGAGCGCACCCCTTCCCCCGTGCCGGGAGTGGTCGTGCTCCACGGCGCGGAACCGGCAACCCGCAGCTTCGCCTACCGCATGCATGCCAACGTCTTCTTGGAGCGTGGCATGGCCGTGCTGCTCTACGACAAGCGCGGTGCCGGCGAGTCGGGAGGGGATCACGAAGCCGCGACGTTCGCCGACCTGATCGAGGACGCCCTGGCGGCCATCCGCTTTTTGCGCGATCAGCCGCAGGTCGACCCGTCCCGTGTCGGCTTGAACGGCGCCAGTCAGTCTGGATGGTTCACACCCGAAATCGCCGAGCGCGCCGGCAACATCGCCTTCGTCATCAACAAGGTGGGTCCGTGTAGCTCGTTCGCCGACACCGTCGACTGGGAGATCTACAACGAGATTCTCGACGAGGGGGCGAATGAAGAAAGTGCTCGGCAACAGGTCGACGTGATTCGCAGAATCTGGGCCTACTCGATGGCGCCGACCCCGGAGGAGAAGCAGGCGTTGGACGACGTTCTGCGCGCGTGGGCCGGTCGCAAGGACTCGTCGCTGCCCGAGACACTGAAGCCCGTCAGCCCCGCGTTCGTCGACCGGCTTCGCTACGATCCCACGCCCTACCTGGAGCGCGCCACGACCCCCATGCTCTACGTGTACGGATCCGAAGACGTGAACATTCCTACGGCGGACTGCGTGAAGCGTCTCACGCAGCTGCGGCGCGCGGGCCGGCCCATCTCGTTTCACGTCTTCGAGGGCGCCGGGCACGAGCTCGGCGGCGTTGGAATCACCGGCTATCGATTCGTCCAGGGGTACGAGGAGCTGCTCGGCGCGTTTGCCGATGAGCACGTCGGGCGCAAACCGAAGCAGGGTTTCTAAAGCAGCGTCCATTCACTGAGGAGGCTCGTTGAGCCCGAAGAAAGTCACCCCGCGCAATGGCTCCCGACC
>JBFJHN010000391.1:0-4173 GCA_041613275.1 Candidatus Krumholzibacteriia bacterium
GACGCGATCGTCGACCCGTCACCCACGGATGGCGCGGGCTCGGGTGACGGGACGAAGGGCGGCGGAGGCGGTCCGGGAAACGATCCGTCCGGGCGGTACAGCGGCCCCATCGATTTCGAGCCCTCGGTCGCGGTACCGGAGGCGTTCGTGGCCTTCGAACAAGCGCCCGAGCTGGTGCGCATGGAAGCACCGGAGTATCCCGACCTGGCGCGTGACGCGGGCGTGGAAGGTCGCGTGAACGTGCTCGTCCGCGTGGGGGTCGACGGCTTCGTGCGCGAGGCGCTCCTGGCCGACGACGGCGTGCCGATGCTGAACGAAGCGGCGCTGTCGGCCGCGCGCACGGCCGTGTTCAAGCCGGCGTTGCAGTCGGACCGGCCGGTGCAGGCGTGGATCGTGATTCCGATCGAGTTCGATCTGCGGCGTTAGCGCGGCGCCGATGGTGTTTGCGAGGCGTCATGCGCGCGCGGCGCGTCGGCGTCCACCGCGTCGAGCTCCTTGAGCATCACCAAGGCGTCCTCACCGTTGTCGGCGTAGTAGGCGCGGCGAATGGCGATGTTGCGAAACCCAAGCGATTCGTACAGCGCGATGGCGGGCTCGTTCTGCACGCGCACCTCGAGCGTGGCCACCGAATGACCGCGCCGCCGCGCCGCGTTGCACACGGCGTTCATGAGCTCGCGCCCGATACCGCGCCTGCGTTCGCGCGCGTGCACCGCGAGGTTGACGATGTGGATCTCGTCGGCAACGTACCAGCACAGCACGTAGCCGATGACGCGATCGCCGCGCAGCGCCACCAACGCCTCCGAGGCATCCCACTGCTGGCGCAGCTCCTGCAGAAACATCTCGCGGGTCCACGGCGCCGCGAAGGTGCGCTCGATCGCGAGCACCTCGTCGACGTGGCCGGGTTCCATGCGGCAAATGGTGAGTGCGTCGGTGGAATCGCTCATGAGCTCCGCTCGCGCTTGATCTCCGCGTCCGACTTGCGCAAGTACGTCGGCTCGAGTGCATGCGCCTCGACACGGCGGCAGGCGCCGGCGCGCGCCATGTGCACCAACGCCTCGACGACGTCGCCGTTTCCGGGTCGCGGCACGACCTCGAAGCCGTGCGGCTCAGGTTCGAGCAGCGCGGCACCCGTGCCCAGCGCGACGTACGGTGGTGTCGTCCAGGCGGCGCGCAGGCGCGCCGACGCCCGAGCCGGTGCGTCGCAGAACGGCGCAACCACGGTGCGCGCCTTCGCGCCTCCATCATCATACAGGCCGGCGTACACCTCGCCACGCCGCGCGTCCTGCACCACGGCGATGCACGAACCCGCAGGTCGTGCTCCGCCGACGCCTGCTTCGGCGCGAAGCCACGCCTCGGCCTCGGCGTGCAGACTGTCGCACGTCCACACCCCGCAGCCACGCGCGGCCGCCAGGCCTTGCGCCGTCGCCAGCCCGATGCGAATGCCCGTGAAGCTGCCCGGCCCGCTGGTGACGACGATGCCGTTGACGTCGCGCATCGTCAGCGCGGCGCGCTGCAGCACGCGCTCGAGCGTTCCCAGGAGCGAGCGCGCGTGCTGGCCGCGCGCATCCAACGATTCGGAGAAGACGTCGTCGCCGCGCGCCACGCCCACGACGCCTTGGGCGTCGCTGGTGTGCACGACCACGAGCACCTCGGGCGCGTTCACGTCAGGCCTCCGTCCGCAGGGCGCGCCGAGCCGCCCTCGATGCGAATCGTGCGCGTGCCGTCCGCGCTCAGCTCGATGTCGACGCGGATGGCACCCGGCGGCGCCTCGGTGCGATCGGCCCACTCGACGACCGCGATCGTGCGCGGATCATCGCTCTCCAGAAAACCGATCTCCTCGAGCTCGACCGCGCTCTCGACCCGATAGAGATCGTAGTGCACCAGAGGCAAGCGGCCTTCGTACTGCACGGCGAGCGTGAACGTCGGACTGACCAGCGGTGAGGGGATGCCGAGCGCGCGTCCGATCCCCTGCGCGAACTGCGTCTTGCCCACACCGAGATCCCCGCACAGCAGCACGATCTCGCCGCCGCGCAGGCGAGATCCCAGAGACTCCCCCAGTTGGCGCGTTTCGCGCTCCGACCGGCTGTGCCACGTTTCCATGCTGCTCAGCGCGGGACCAATCGTGCAATCGGCAGGATCAGCTCCTCGAGCGAGATGCCGCCGTGCTGGAAGCTGTCCAGAAAGTGCTTCTCGTACTTCCGGAACTTGGTGGGATAAACGAAATAGAAGTTCTCTTTGGCGATGATGTAGTTCTCGGTGCTGCGCGACTTCGGCAGCAGGAACTCCTCGGGCTCGGTCATCTTGAAGGCGCCTTTTTCGTCACAGCCGAGGTTCTCGCCGTACTTGTAGCGCACGTTGGTCGACGTGTCGCGGTTGCCGGTGGCGATGGTCGGGCGCTTGCCCAGCACGGCGCCGTGATCCGTGGTGATGAACACCTCGAAGTTCGCCTTGGCCATCTCCTTGAGCATCTCGAAAAGCGTCGAGTGCTCGAACCAGCTGCGCGCCAGCGAGCGAAAGGCTGCCTCGTCGGGGGCGATCTCCTGCAGGATCGACGACTCACTTCTCCCGTGCGCGAGGATGTCGATGAAGTTGAAGACCACCGCGAACAGGTTGACGTCCGCTCGGCGTCGCACCGTGCGCTGCAGCTCGGCCGCGTCGTCCGCGCCGAACACCTTGGCGTAATGCATCTTGAGCTTGGGCGATGCACCCAGGCGCTTGAGCTGCGCTTGCATGAGCTCGCGTTCGTGGCGATTGAGGCTGTGCTCGCCGCGTTTGTCGTCCCAGTACTGCGGGTACGTGCGTTGGATCTCCAGCGGGAACAAGCCGGCGAACAGCGCGTTGCGCGCGTACGGCGTCGCGGACGGCAGGATGCCGTAGTAGTGCTTGCGCTCGACGCGGAAGTACGGGTCCAGCAGCGCTTCCATCGTGATCCAGTGGTCGAGCCGCATGCAGTCGATGACGAAGAAGGCAACGCGCTTCCCGTCCTGCAGCGACGGGAACACGTGCTTGGCGAAGACGTCCGGCGAGAGCTCGGGACCTTGGCGCTTCTGCACCCAGCTCTTGTAGTTCGAGGCCACGAAGCGTGAGAACTCGAAGTTGGCGGCGCGCTTCTGATCCTCGTGCGTCTCGGCGAGGCCGGTGCCGCGATAACGGTCGAGCTGGATGTCCCAACCGATCATGCGCACGTAGGCATCCACCCAACCGTTGTGATCGAGCGTGTCGAACGAGGCGGGATCGAGATCGCGGAACTGCGACACGTAGTCGCGCGCGACCTGGGTCTCGGTGAGCTTGTGGCTCTCGAGGATGCGGCGCACCGCGGCGAGGATCTGCGTCGGATGCACCGGCTTGAGCAGGTAGTCGTCGGCGCGACGGCCGATCGCCTGCTCCATGACGTCCTCTTCCTCGTTCTTGGTCACCATGACGATGGGGATGTTGCCGTTGACCTGCCGGATCTCCTGCAGCGTTTGCAGTCCGTCCTTGCCGGGCATCATCTCGTCGAGGAGCACCAGGTCGAACGTACCGTCGCGCACCATCTTGATGGCATCGTCGCCGTTGGAGACCGGCGTCACCGCGTAGCCCCTCTGCTCGAGAAACGTCAGGTGGGGCTTGAGCATCTCGATCTCGTCGTCGACCCACAGGATCGCGTGTCGATCGGGCATGGACGCCTCCTCCAGGGGCGGATAGAACGGGCTCGCACATCATAGTCGCGTGATGCCGGGGCCACAAACGCGCCGCGGGATCGCGATCGTGGGACCGAGGCCCGACCCGCCCAGCACGGGGGCGTTCGAGCTCACTCGCCCAGCATGTAGCCGCGTATGGCAAGCACACGCCGCGCCGCGTCCAGGAACACGAACTGGCCGCGGTGGGTGCCGCGGGCGACACGGCACACCCAGACCCCGCCGTCACGCGCTTCCACCTTCCGGAGCTCCGGCTCGAGCTCCGACCAGCCGTCGATCTCGTCGTGCAGAAAAGGGGCCCCCGAACGGAGCGCGTCGACGCTGAGCCAGGCGCAGTCGAGCTCGTGCGCGCGGGCGGCACCCGCGGAGAGCGCCTGCGCCGCACGCCGGCGGGCGCGACGCGCGGCGTCGACACGCTTGCGCACGGAGTGCGGGAGATCACGGCTGCGCGCGCGCCCGGTGCCGTCCAGCACCAGCAGCGCCCGCCGTTCGCCGC
>JBFJHN010000392.1:0-4172 GCA_041613275.1 Candidatus Krumholzibacteriia bacterium
CGTGCTCTCGCGCGACGAGTTCGACACGCTGGCCATCGCCGGTCTGACGCGGCGCGCGGCGCGACGTTACGTGCGGCGACTGGCTGCCGCGCCCGCGCGCGGGCTGGCGCTGGACACGCTGCGCAACGCGCGGGCGCGATTCACCGCCTACGACGGCTGGTTGAGCTCGGATCCCGTGCGCCGCAGCCTGCGCGAGGCCTTCGAACGACGCGTGTACTCGGCCTCGCAGCTCGCGACCTATGTGACCTGTCCGTTTCGCTATTTCATGCGCCATGTCCTGCGTGTCGAGCCGCTCGACCGCGACACGCACCGAGAGCTGAACGCGCTCGAGATCGGTCGGCTCGTGCACACGACGCTCGAGCGTTTCTATCGTGATCTGGCGCAGCGGGAGGTGCGCAGGCTCGACGGGTGCAAGTTCGATACGTTGCGCGAGTCGCTTCTGGGGGCGCTGGAAGAAACCTGCGCGGAGATCGAGAACCAGGGCCGTCAAGGAGCGGCGGTCTTGTGGGACATCCGCAAGCGTCATCTCCGTGACGATCTCGTGCGCTTCCTGCACCACGAGGTCGAACGCGCGCGCGTGGACGAGGACTGGTTGCCGGCGCGCTTCGAGTTTCGCTTCGGTCCGGAGTGCGAATCGACGCTCGAGATTGCGCGACCCAAGCGCCGGCCCCTCGTGTTCCGAGGCATCATCGACCGCATCGATCGTCACGGACAGCACAGTGGCCTCCGCGTGGTGGATTACAAGAGCGGTCGCAAGGCCTTCGCCGGACGCAACCCGCAGGCCGTGCAGCTGGTGCTGTATCTGTGGGCCGCGTGCGAGGGAGATGCATCGCGGCTGGAGCGAAGCGAAGGGCGCTTCGTCTACGTCACGCGACGCGGAGCGTTCGACGTGCAGACGCTCGACGGCGCGCGCGTGCAGGCACGCTCGTCCGATCTCTCGCAGCTGGCGCGCGCCGTTGCCGACGGCGTCGAGAACGGCGTCTTCTTTCCGCAGCCAGGACCGAACGCGGTGCACTGTACGGTGTGCGACTATCGCGGTCTTTGCGATGCGCGCATTGCACACCAGGCGACTCTCAAGTCGCGCGGTGGCCAGGACGAGCCCCATCGTTCCCTGCCGGACTTCGGCGAGGAGCTGCAGAGTGCACGCCGCGAACGCGAGGGGAGACGGTGATGCTCTCCCACGGATCGTTCGTGCCCATCGACCAGGACGTCCGCGAACGCATCGTGACCACGCTGGACCGCCCGCTCGTGGTCGAGGCCGGCGCAGGAACCGGCAAGACGACGCTTCTGATCTCGCGGCTGCTGTACGCATTGGAGAGCGGCGCGGTGGGGATGCCCGGAGTCGTGGCGATCAGCTTCACCGAAAAGGCCGCCGCCGAGCTACGCCTGCGTCTGCGACAAGCGTTGGAGCGTCGCTCCTCGGACGATGCGCTGGGCGACGCGTCGCGCGTGCGCTTGCGGCGCGCCCTGCAGGAGCTGCACCGGGCGCGTATCTCGACCATCCATGCGTTCGCCTCGACGATTCTGCGTGAGCGACCGGCCGAGGCCTGCGTCGATCCGCAGTTCCGCGTCCTCGACGAGCTCGAGTCGTTGCAGCTGCAACGTGCCTTCTGGCGCCGTTGGCTGGAGTCGGAGCTCGAGCAGACCGTGGACGACGCCGGTCTGCGCGGCGTGCTGCGCGCGGGCATCCAGCTCGAGCCCGATCTTCAATCTCTGGCGTTGGCGCTCGACGACAACCGCGACGTCGAGCCGTTGCTGCAGGTCCCGGCCGCACCGACCGACCTCGAAGAGCAGATGCGCGCGGTGCACGACGGCGTCCGCGCCTGCCGCGAGCATGCCGAGACCTTCTGTCGCGAGCCGGAAGACAAAGGCCTCCTCGAGGTCCGGCGCTTGGCGCGCCGGCTCGAAGCGCTCGAGACCCTGCCGGTGTCGAGCTGGAGGAGCGTCTTCGTCCAGGACCTGCGCGTCAGCGCGACCGCGGGTCGGCGTGACGCGTGGGCTCGCGGCGCGGCGGATGAGAACAAGGCACAGCGCCTGCGGCTGCAACAGCAGCTCGCCGCGGTGCGCCAAGGCGTGGCCGACGGCGTCGTGCGCGGTGCGGTGCAGTGGGCGCGGCGCTTCCTGCGCGCCTACGACGAGGAAAAGCAACGTCTCGGCGTGCTCGACTTCCAGGATCTGCTGATGCGGGCGCGGGCGTTGCTGCGCGACGACCTCGGCGTGCGCGCTGAAATCGGCTCGCGTATCCAGATGCTCTGCGTCGACGAGTTCCAGGACACCGACCCGTTGCAGGCCGAGCTCGTGTTCATGCTGGCCGAGGAAGGCCGCCCGACCACGCATTGGGAAGACGTGCAGGTGGGCGCCAAGCTGTTCCTGGTGGGTGATCCCAAGCAATCCATCTACCGTTTCCGGCGCGCGGATCTCGACGTCTACGCCCGTTGCTGCGCCATCGTGAAGCGTTGTGGCGGCGAAGTGCTCGACGTGGTGCAGAACTTCCGCAGTCGCCCCGCCATCCTGCACTGGGTGAACGGCGTGTTCGCCAAGCTCTTCGATGCCGAGGGCTCGCGCACGCAGCCGCGCGCGGTGGATCTGGTCGCGAGCGCCGATGCCGGGCCGCGTCCCTCCGTGTGCATCCTGGCCCCCGCGGGAGAGCAAGTGCTCGGGGGTGATCCGAGCGCCGCCCCGGACGGGTGGCGTCGCGCCGAAGCGCGTGCCCACGTCGCGTGGATCGTGCGGGCGCTGAACGAAGGTTGGCCTGTGCGCGATGGGGATACGACGCGTCCGCTCGAAGCCGGTGACGTGGCCATCCTGTTCGCGCGCACGTCGGGCGTGGAGCTCTACGAAGACGCGTTGCGCGCCGCCGGCTTGCCGTTCCAGCAAGAGGGCGGCCGCCTGTTCTTCCAGCGCCAGGAGATCCGCGACGTGCTGCACGCGCTCGCCGCCATCGACGACCCGCAGGATACGTGGGCTCTGGTGGGTGCCCTGCGCTCACCGTTGTTCGGCGTCTCGGACGAGGAGCTGTGGATGCATCGTCGCCGTCATCGCGACATCTCGTACCTGCAGGCGTGCGAAGGTTCGTCGTTGCAGGCTGCGTTCGACGTCTTGTCGCGGCTGCACGCCGAACGCCACGCGCTCGACGTCGAGGAGACCATCGAGCGCCTGCTGGAGAGCACGTTCGCGCGCGTCGTCTACGCCGCTCGCCCGCACGGAGAGCGCTCGCTCGTGAACTTCGAAACCTTGCTGCGACAGGCGAGGGGGTTCACGCGCTCGCGCGCGGTGGGGCTGCGCGAGTTCGTTCACGCGCTGCGCGAGCTGGACGACGACACGCCGCGCCTGGCCGAATGGTCCCCCGAGGAGGAGCGTTCCGACCGCGTGCGTCTGTTGACCGTGCACATGGCCAAGGGGCTCGAGTTCCCCTTCGTGGCGCTCGCCAACCTCGGCGCGCGCGCGAACCTGCAGCAGCCGGCGCTGATCTACGATCGCGTCGCGGCGGACGCCGAAGTTCGCTTGCGCGTTTCCGACGTGCGCACGCACCTGGCAACGCGCGGTTTCGAGGCCACCGCCAAGCTCGAGCGCGAGCGCGAGACCGCCGAAGAGCGGCGGCTGCTGTACGTCGCCGCCACGCGCGCGCGCGACTACCTCGTCGTGGGGACGCACCGCGGCGCACGCCCCGAAGGCTTGTTGAAGGCGCTGTTGGAAGTGCCGGGCGCGCTCGGCGAATCCGGGTTCGGCGCGCTCGGGGAGCCGGCGCGGGAGGACTCGGCACTGCGCGATGCGTCGGCGGCGTGGAGCGTGGCGACGCCGGATGCGCGCAGCTTGCGCACGCGACGCGCCTCGCGCGCTGAGGAGCGCGACGACGTCGATGCGCTGTTGCGGGATCGCGTCTCGTGGTTCTACGTGGGTGAAGTGCGTCGCATGCGTGTCGCTTCCGAGACGTCACACTGGATGCGCGATCCGTCCTCGGCAGGACCCGGGTGTGTGTCGACGGACACTGAACGTGTGGAACACGTGACACGTCGCCTGCTCGAACAGCTGCCTGACAACGCGGACGTCGAGCAGATCGAGGCGGCTGCGCGCGAGGCAGCCGCGCGCGTGCTGTTGGAGACGCGCGCCGAAGAGATTGCGGCGTTGGTCGCCGGCGAACGGCAGTCGGAGCTGGCGGCGCGCGCGCGTGC
>JBFJHN010000393.1:0-4171 GCA_041613275.1 Candidatus Krumholzibacteriia bacterium
GCTCCCAATCCGTTCAACCCACGCACCACGATCCGCTTCGAGCTGCCCGAGGCCGACGCCGTCGATCTTGCGATCTTCGACGTGAAGGGCGCCAGCGTGCGCGTCCTGGCGAACGCGCGCGCCTTCCCGGGGGGCACGCACGAGATCGTCTGGGACGGCCGCGACGACAGCGGGCGCGCTCTGCCTGCAGGCACCTACTTCGCCATCTTGCGCACGCCCAAGCACCACGCCATCCACAAGCTCAGCATCGTGAAATGACACCCTTGCGGACAGACGCTTGACGCGCCATCATCCCGACGGAACGCACCAACCCGGAGGGCAAAGGACCATGCGCGACGTGCGGAACAAGACCATGCAACCCATTCGAATTCCTCTCCCGGGCGGCAAGGTGCTCCACCTCGGCCCGCGCAAGGTTGCGCAGATCGCGGACAACGCGCTCGAGCACGAGAAGGTGCAGAAGCTCGTCAAGGCGGGAACGATCGAGATTCTCGGCGAAGGAGCGCGCGCTGAGGGCGAGGGCGGTTCCAACAAGGGCCCGCAGCAATCGGTCAGTCCGCGCCAGGCTTTCCGACGCGGCCAAGGCGAGCGCTGAGATCAGATGCGCGCTTGGTACGTGTACAGAGCGTGATACCGACCTTCGCGCGCGATCAGCTCCTCGTGCGTGCCACGCTCGACGATGCGTCCTTCCTCAAGCACCAGGATCTGGTGCGCCTTGCGAATGGTGCTCAGGCGGTGCGCAATGACCAAAGTCGTGCGTCCGCGCATGAGCTCCGCCAGGCTCGCCTGAATGAACGCTTCGCTCTCCGTATCCAGGCTCGACGTGGCCTCGTCGAGGATGAGGATGCGCGGATCGGCAAGCAACGCCCGCGCAATCGACACGCGCTGCCTCTGCCCTCCCGAGAGCTTCACGCCACGTTCCCCGATCAGCGTATCCAATCCCTCGTCGAAGCGCTCGACGAACTCTTGCACGTGCGCCGCCTGCACGGCGGCGGCGAGCGCCTCCGGGTCCGCGTCCGGGCGTGCGAATAGAATGTTCTCGCGAATGCTGCCTTCGAAGAGAAACTCGTCTTGGAGTACGACGCCGAGCTGTCGGCGGTAGCTTTCGAGCTTCACCTGGCTCAGATCGTGTCCGTCGATCCGCACGACGCCGCGTTTCGGCGAACGAAACGACGCGGCCAACCCGGCCACCGTCGACTTCCCCGAGCCGGAGCTGCCGACCAGAGCCGTCACCGTCCCGGCCGCGGCCTCGAACGAAACGTCGTGCAACACGTCCTTCCCGGGCTCGTAGGCGAAGAACACCTCGTCGAACGTGATGTCGCCGCGGACCTCGCCCAGCTCGATCGTGCGCGATGCCTCCTCGCCCTCGCGTGGCATCCGGAGGATCTCCTCCATGCGGTCGAGCCCCGCGAAGGCCTCCGTCATCTGCGTTCCGATGTTGCTCATCTGTACGATCGGCGTCACCAGGAACGCAAGATACAGGGTGAAGGCAACGAAGTCGCCCACGGTCATGTCGCCCGCGATGATGAGCTTGCCGCCGACCCCCATGATGATGACGCTCGTCAAACCCATCAGCAGCGTGGCGAGCGACGTCACCAGGCTGGTCGCCGTGAGGGACTCGCGCACGTTCTGGAACACGCGCGCAACGCCGCGCTCGAACACGCTGAACTCTTGCGGCTCGGCGTGGAACCCCTTGACGACGCGAATCCCGTTCAAGGTCTCGGTCAGCCGTCCGGTGACCTCGGCAGTGATGGCGCCTCGCTTGCGAAAGATGGGTCGGATGTGCGCGAACGCCTTCATCGAAATCAAACCGAACGCCACCAGCGGGATGAACGCGTACAACGTCATTTGAGCATTGATCTTGATCAAGATCACCAAAGCCACGATGGCCGTCAGCACGCCTCCGACGAGCTGCACCAGACCCGTGCCCACCAGATTTCGGACACCTTCCACGTCGTTCATGATGCGCGAGACCAGCGCTCCCACCTTGCTGTTGTCGAAGAAGGAAATCGGAAGGCGGACGATGTGTCGCTGCAGCTGCGCGCGCAGAACAGAGATGAGATGCTGCGCCTCGACGCTCAGCAAACGCGTCAACAGGAACGACGTGACCGATTGAACCAGCAGCGCCACGCCCACCACCAGCAGCAGCAGGCGCAGCATCGCCAGGTCACGTTGAACGATGACGTTGTCGATGAGGTACTTGGTGGATCCAGGAAGTACGAGCCCCGCGAAGCGGTTCATGCCCACCAAGGCGAGGCCCAGCAGGACGAGCTTGCGACGCGGCCAGACGATGGTCCAGAAAGCGTGGCGCACGCTGGACAGCGACACCCGCTTCTTGCGCTCGTCCTTGGGGTCCTCAGCGCCGGTTGCCGGAGCGCTCGGGGATGGGGAGCCCGGTTTTTCTCGGGGCGCGGCTTGGGTGCTCATGTTGCGCTCAGGCGTCACACATTCTGGAACGCCTTCAGCGCCTCCTCCGCCGTTTCGAAGCGCCGCAGCTCGGGACCGAACTTCATCAGACCGAACACCGTTTGCACGCGCGGGGTCATCCCGCAGGTCCAGAAGTTGAGCTTGTGATCACGGGCATGGCCGTGCGCCGCGCCGATCACACCAATCGAAGAGCTGCCGAGAAAGGCCGTGGCGCT
This sequence comes from Candidatus Krumholzibacteriia bacterium, assembly GCA_041613275.1. Classification (GTDB taxonomy): domain Bacteria; phylum Krumholzibacteriota; class Krumholzibacteriia; genus JBFJHN01. The sequence goes on from JBFJHN010000393.1 coordinate 2,640, forward strand.
CAAATCCAACAGCACTTTGCGCCGCCCTTCCTCGACCATGAGCTTCTTGAGGGCCGCGTCCAGCTCGTCCGTTTCCGGGCCTCCCCGGAACATCCCCTTGGCGGCGACGACCGCGACGTCCTGGATCTGGTCGATCTTGATGGCCATGCGTCTTCCCCATCGCTGGCGAGTCCACGAGACCGACGTGAACCGTCTTGTCGTGTTTCGCGAGTGTAGCATTCCCCACGAACGCGCCGGAAATTCTTCGTACGCCCGCGTCTACGGAATGGGCGACGGTTTCCGAACGGGACTGACCGATTGCGAGGAGCTTAGCAGCGAGCGTCGTACGCTGCAAAGATTGTTCTCGCACAGCGCAACCCTTTTCGCTACAACACGGTCGATGCCCGGCCGGTCGAATCGGAGGCATGGTGCCGTACGTCGTCGCGCTGGATCAGGGAACGACGAGTTCGCGGGCGATCGTGTTCGACCGCGAGGGTCGTGTCGTTTCCGTGGCCCAGAAGGAGTTCACGCAGATCTTCCCGCAGCCCGGATGGGTCGAGCACGATCCGCAGGAGATCTGGTCGTCGCAGGCCGACGTGATCGCAGAGTCCTTGGAGCGCGCGAAGCTCCAGTCCCGGGACGTGGTTGCAGTCGGCGTGACCAACCAGCGCGAGACCGCTCTCGTCTGGGATCGCCGTACCGGCGCGCCCCTCCACAACGCCATCGTGTGGCAGGATCGTCGTACCGCCGAGGCTTGCGACCGCCTGCGAGCCGACGGACACGAGGAGACGTTCCGCACGCGCACCGGGCTCGTTCTCGACGCCTACTTCTCCGGCACCAAGGTCGCCTGGCTTCTTGATCACGTGGACGGCGCGAGAGAAAAAGCCGAACGTGGCGAGCTGGCCTTCGGAACGGTCGACACCTGGCTCGTGCACCAGCTGACCGGCGGGCGCCTTCACATCACCGACGCCAGCAACGCCAGCCGCACGCTGTTCTACAACATCCAGACGCGCGCCTGGGACGACACGCTTCTCGAGATCCTGCGCGTTCCGCGCAGCGTGCTGCCCGAAGTGAGATCCAGCAGCACCGTGTACGCAGAGGTTTCCTCGGGACCGCTGGCCGGTGTCCCGCTCGCGGGGATCGTGGGGGATCAGCAGGCCGCCACGATGGGGCAGCTGTGCACCGAGCCTGGCCAGGCCAAGAACACCTACGGCACCGGCTGCTTCCTGCTCCTGAACCTCGGGCCGACCCCGCGCGCATCGCAGAACCGACTGCTCACAACGGTCGCGTGGCAGCGCGACGATGTGACCACGTATGCCTTCGAAGGCTCGGTCTTCATCGGCGGCGCGATCGTGCAGTGGCTGCGCGATGGGCTCGGCATCATCCAGTCCACTGCCGAGATCGAGTCCCTCGCCGCCCGTGTCGACGACGCGGGGGGCGTCTTCCTGGTTCCCGCGCTGGTCGGGCTCGGCGCGCCCCACTGGGATCCGTACGCGCGCGGGACGATCGTCGGCATCACGCGCGGCACCGAGGCGGCGCACGTCGCGCGCGCC
>JBFJHN010000394.1:0-4165 GCA_041613275.1 Candidatus Krumholzibacteriia bacterium
CGTTCGAGGCACACACGCGCCTGGCCATCCCCGCCAACGATTCGCTGGCGGCAGTCAGCGACAAGCTGCAGACCATTCGCCTGGCGCAAGAGCTCGGCGTTCCGGTTCCGGAAACGCGATGTGTGCGGCGCGTCGACGAGGCGCTGCGCGCGGCTCCCGATCTCGGCTGGCCTCTGGTGCTCAAACCACAGTCTTCGTATCAGCATCGATCCGGCCGCGTTCCCGAGTCGTTCGGCGTGACCTACGCGGAGGACCGCGTGGATCTCGAGCGCAAGATGTCGCGCTTCGAAGGACGTTGCGCCGTCCTGCTGCAGCGCTACCAGGGCGGCGTCGGCGTGGGCGTCGAAATGCTCGCCAGCCATGGTCGCGTCCTGGCCGCCTTTCAGCATCGGCGGCTGCACGAGGTGCCGGTGACGGGCGGCGCGAGCACCTATCGGGAGAGCTGTCGTCTCGATTCCAAGCTGTTCGCTTTCGCCTCGCATCTCGTCCATGCGCTTCGCTGGACCGGACTGGCGATGGTCGAGTTCAAGTGTGGCCCTGACGGCGTCGCGTTGATGGAGATCAACGGCCGCGTCTGGGGCTCGCTGCCGCTCGCCATCCAGAGCGGCATGAACTTCCCGGTGCATCTCGCGCGGCTCTACCTCGACGGGGAACACACGTTTGGCCCCGAAATCCTCGACGACTATCGCATCGGAGTGCGGGGCCGCGATCTCCTGCGCGACCTGGTGTGGATCTCCGCGATCCTCTCGCAGAAGGGTCGCTATCCGTTTCTGCCCATGCCGCGCCGGCGCTGCGGGGTTGCGGCTTTGTTGGGCCTGTTCGATCCGCGGCGCAAGACCGACCTCGGCGCCTGGGACGACCCTATGCCGGCGTTGCTTCAGGTTCCGCACATCGTCCCGCACCTGCTCGCGAAGGCGAAGCACGCGCGGGCGGTGGCGTGAAGCCGCGGGCCCGGTCCCGGAAGAAAACGAAACGCACGCGTTGCGAGTGCCGAGCGCGTGCCGGACCCTGAAACATCCGAGCCGGAACGCCGCAGGAAGCCGCCCGAGCTCGCTCGACGCGTTCCGCAGGAACACACGACGCCATGCGCCCAGCGTCTCCAAATCGGCGCGCCCTTTGTTGCGCGCGTACGCTTCGCACGATTTCGTGTTGCAGCCTCATCGCGTCCGTGGGGCTGGCTTCGGCGCGCGCCGAAGCGGGGCAGCCGCCGAATCACCACGTACGCAACGAGGTCGTCACCTTCAGCGTCATCGGCGACGTGCCGTACGGCACCGCGGAGATCAGCGTCTTCCAGCAACACATGGACGATCACGATCTCTACAGCCCATCGGACTTTCTCGTGCACGTGGGCGACATTCTCGCTGGAAGCGAGTCGTGCGACGAAGTTCGCTACCAGACGGTCGCCAACATCCTGCGCAGTCTGGCGGTGCCCGCGTTCATCGTTCCCGGGGACAACGAAACGACCGACTGCGCCGATCCCGCCCAGGGTTGGGCCTACTGGGTGGTGCACCTGCTGGGAATCGAGGATTTCTTCTGTGGCGTTCCCGCGGTGCAGAGACAGTCCGTGCGCAGTGAGAACTTCGCGTTCGTCCACAAAGGCGTGCTCTTCGTCGGCATCCATCTTGTCGGCGGGAGCAACGATACGCAGCTCATGCAGGATGACGCCGCTTGGGTGGATGCTCAGCTGCAGGCGCACGTGGCCAACGTACGCGCGGCCGTGGTGTTCGCGCAGGCCGGGCCGGGTGGCAACCGCGACGTCTTCTTCGACGCCTTCGAGATCTCGGCGGCGACGTTTGCCAAGCCCATGCTGTACATCCACGGCGATGGGCACGCATGGATTCAGGACAACCCGTTCACGCCGAACAACGTCACGCGCGTGCAGGTCGACCGGGGCGACGAACCGCCCGTTGCGGTGACGGTGGATCTGAGCGGTCAGTTCGCCTTCGAGCGTGATCCCTGGCCCAACGGCACGCCGCTGCTGAATCGCGCCCCGTGCGTGGACGCGGGCAGCGATACCACGCTTGCGGGACCCGGCGTCGCGAACCTCGACGGCGTGGCGACCGACGACGGCGTTCCCAACGATCCGCCGAGTCTCACCATCGATTGGCTGCAGATCGCGGGGCCCCCCGGTGCCAGCATTGCCGATCCTATGACGGCGTCCACGACCGTGACGCTCTCCGCTGCCGGGACCTACGTTTTCGAGCTGAGCGCCGATGACGGAGCTCTCGCACGCAGCGACACGATGCAGGTCGTTGTCGGCGGCGCACCCGGCAACCTGCCGCCCGTCGCGCTCGCCGATACTTTCGTCACCGCGGCCGACACGCCGATCGCCGTGCCGGCTCCAGGAGTGCTTGCCAACGACAGCGATCCCGACGGCGACCCCATCACTGCCGTCCTGGAGACGTCCGCGCTGCACGGTGTTCTCGACCTCCAGGCCGATGGCGCGTTCACGTACACGCCGGACCTGGCGTTCGCGGGCACCGACAGCTTCCGCTATCGGGCACACGACGGCTCGATCCCGAGCGCCGCGGCTACGGTCACGCTGAGTGTCGTGTCCAATTTGCTCACGCTCTTGCCCACCGACGACGCGCGCGTCAACGCCGGCTTTCCGGATCAGAACTACGGCAGCAGCTCGGAGCTGCGCGTCGAAGCCGACGGATCGCCCGATCTGAGTTACCTGAAGTTCGCCGTCAGCGGTGTGGGAAGCGTCGTTGCGGCGACGCTCCGCCTGCGTGTCACCAACCCAAGCGACGACGGTGGCTCGGTCCATCTCGTCTCCAACGACTACGACGGCACGACGACACCGTGGGACGAGGACGGCCTGGTGTGGAGCAACCGTCCGCAGATCGTCAACCCGGCGTTGGACAACGCCGGCGCAGTCAGCTCCCAAACGTGGATCGAGCTGGACGTGAGCGGTGCCGTCGCCGGCGACGGTGTCTACAGCTTTGCGCTCCAGAACACCTCGAGCAACAGCGTGCGCTACAGCTCGAAGGAAGGCAGCTTTGCCCCCGAGCTGGTCGTGCAGTCCGCGCCGCCCAACGTGCCCCCTTCGGCCCACGCCGATGCCTACGCGGTGGACGAGGACTCGACGCTCGTGATCGCCGCTCCGGGCGTGCTGGCGAACGACGTTGACGCCAACGCAGACAGCCTCGTGGCCAGCGAGGAGCAGCCGCCCGTCCACGGAGCCTTGCTGCTGGCCGCCGACGGTGGGTTCACCTACACGCCGGCTTCACAGTTCGCCGGCGTCGACTCGTTCACCTATCGCGTGAGCGACGGGCGCGGAGGGGAAGACACCGCCACGGTCACGCTCACGGTGGCCGGTGCGAACGATCCGCCGCTTGCGTGGGCGGACACGTTCGTGGTGACACAGGGTCGGCGTCTTGTCGTCGGAGATCCCGGCGTCCTGTTCAACGACACGGAAGTCGATGGCGACACGCTGACCGCGCTCCTGCAGTCGGGGGTGTCGGCGGGAGACCTCGATCTTTCCGCGACGGGTGGCTTCACCTACGACCCGCCGCCGAGGTTCGCGGGCACCGAGACGTTCACCTACAAGGCGCACGACGGGACGTTCCAGAGCATCGAGACCACCGTCGCGGTGCGCGTCGTGGTGAGCGAGGTGGCGCTCGGGGCGAAGCAGAGCGTTGGCGCTTCCGGCCAAGCGTCGTGGGCGACGTCGTCCGATCTCCTGGCCGTCGACCATGCGTTGTACGTGGCGGCGATTGCGTGCCGCCCGCCGCGCGTCGTGGTCGACGTGCAGGGGTTGGGGCTCGCGTGGACGCCGGCGCGCGTTCAATGCAGCGCTGCTGGGGATGCGGTTCTGGAACTGTGGAGCGCCTGGGGGACTCCAGCGTCGGGTCCCGTCAGCGTCATGTTCGATCAAGCGCCGACGCACGGCGTCCTTCACGTCTCGCGCTGGGAGGGCGTGAACCCGACCGAACCCCTGCGCGTGCTCGTGTCGGGCAACGCACAGGGGATCGACGGCGGTTGCGCGGGCGGAAGTCCGGACTCCACCTACAGCTTCGATGTGACCGCGGGATCCAACGGGAGCGCCATCGTGGGCGTGCTGGAAGCGGGGGGCGCGAACGCATCGTCCAGCTTCGGCGCGGTCGATAGCGTAACGCAGGGCGGCGCGGCGGTGACCACGTCGATTCATCTGCTGTCGGAG
>JBFJHN010000395.1:0-4140 GCA_041613275.1 Candidatus Krumholzibacteriia bacterium
ACTGGTACTCGATCGTTCCGTCGCTATACAGAATGGCCTGGAACGTGTACGGCCCACCCGATCCGAAGTGGGCGACGTTGTCCCACTGCACGATCAAGCGCGAGCCGTCGTTCTGGTAGTAGATGTTGCCGCTCACGCTGGGGTTCAGGTCGTCCCAGAACGGCGCCACCAGCGCCGCCGGCGCGCCGCTGTTTGGCAGCGGCTGGTTGGAGAACGCCGTCGAAGAACTCGTGAAGCTCAGCCAGCCATTGGAGCAGATGCGGAAGTTGCTGTACTCCACGCCATAGAACGGGAACGTGAACCCGATCGGGAACGGCCCCTGGTTGACGTCGTCGCCGGTCGAAATCGCCAGGATTCCCGTGCCCGAGATGTCCGTCCAGTTGAAGGCTGGCCCCGTGGGGTCGTCGCTGTCGATCCAGCGATAGCCGAAGCCGTCGGGGCCGCCGTTGCCCAGCACGCCCGGCCGTGGGTCGATGTCCTCCTTGCCATAGCCCTCGTAGGCTGCAACGAGCGGCGGGTTCGTGAGCAGCACGGGCAGGGGCACGCTGAAGTCGAGCGTGCCGAGCCCCACGTTGCTGAGCGTCAGGCTCTGCTGTGAGGTCGCGCCCGTAATCAGGGTCTCCGTGAAGGAAAGCGGTGACGCCGCGATGTCGGGGATCCCCAGCGTCAGCCCCGTGGGCACGTTCGAGATGGCCGAGGCGTTGCCGAACTCGTCCAGCGCCTTCACCGCGATGTAGTAGGTCGTGCTGAAGTCCAGCCCGTCGATACGCATCGATTCTGCGGTGCCCTGCGGCCCCGGATCGGGCGGATTCGGCGCCGTCGTCGCAGCGTCGAAGTTGGCAGCCGTGATCGGCGACGTGGAGTACTTGACGATGTAGCGGCTCGCGGTCCCGCTCAGTCCGTCGTCTCCGGTTGCCGTCCAGCCGGCAACCAACCAGTTCGACCCGGCGTCGGTCACGGCCAGATCGTTGATCGCGGCCGGCGGAATGCTGTCCGGATCGGCGATCGGGAAGAACGCGTTCAGGCGTCCGCCCGTGGCCACGACTCCGGCCAGGTTGGGCAGCGGATCGACGAAGTTCAGAATGAGGTTCTTGGCATCGAGGTGGCCGATGGCCGGGAAGCGTCCCACGACCAACCCCAGGGCGCCCGCCACGTGCGGCGTCGCCATCGAAGTCCCGCTGATCGATCCGTAGCTGTTGCCGGGAAACGTGCTCAGGATGTCGACACCGGGTGCGGCGAGATCGACCGACACGGCGCCGAAGTTCGAGAAGCTGGCCAACTGATCATTGTGATCGGTGGCAGCCACCGAAACGATGTTGGGAAGCGTGTAGCTCGATGGATAGTGCGCGCTCACGTCCGTGTTGGCGCCGCTGTTGCCGGCGGCCGCGACGAACAGAATGCCGTTGAGGTGAGCGTCTTCGATGGCGTCACGCAGCGCCTGCGAGAAGCCGCCGCCGCCCCAGCTGTTGCTGGTCATGTTGACGCCCATCAACGTGGCGTATTCGACTGCGTCGACGGCGTCCGCGGTCGTGCCCGAGCCGGCGCCGCTGAGGAACTTGATCGGCATGATCTTGACGTTCCAGCACACGCCGGCCACGCCGATCCCATTGTTGCCGACGCCGCCGATGGTGCCGGAGCAGTGCGATCCGTGGCCGTTGTCGTCCATGGGATCGTTGTCGTCGTTGCGGAAGTCCCAGCCGCGCACGTCGTCGACGAAACCGTTGTTGTCGTCGTCGATGCCGTTCCCGGGGATCTCGCCGGGGTTCGTATAGATGTTGGCGGCCAGATCCGGATGCAGGTAGTCGACACCGGTGTCGATGACGCCAATGACCACCTGGCTCGAGCCCTTGAAGACGTCCCACGCGTTGGTGGCGCTGATGTCCGCACCCGCGGTGCCACCCGTCTGGCCGGTGTTCAGCATCCCCCACAGCTCTCCGAACCGTGCGTCGTTGGGAATCTCCACCGCTTCGAGGATGTAGTTGGGCTCGATGAACTCGACCTTTGGGTGGTTCTTGTAGCGCCCGAGGGCCTCCCCGACCGAGAGACCCTGGATCTGGTGCAGATCGGACTTGATCCGCTTCATGCGTTTCATGTGCGAAGCACCGAGATCGCCGAGGACCGCGTCCTTGTCGGCCTGGGAAGCGTTCTCACGGAACTTGATGATGACCTGATCGGAAACGTGTGGATGGTCCAGGGGACCCGACCAGGCTCCGGTGGCTGGCAGCGCGACCAAAACGGCCAACGCCGCCAAACACCAACGTCCGCGTTGCAACATGTCGTGTACCTCCGGTACGGAAGCGAGTCTTTTCCCAGAAGTGTCGAAATCGTTTTCCCGGAGAGGGTTGGTTTCGATGAAGGAGCAGAGCAACGTGCAGCGAATTGGAACGCGAGGCGGAGTCGGGTCGGGTCCGTGTGAGACGCGAGGCCGAGCAGGCGGCGAAGGAGCCGTCAGGGTGCGGGACGCACGGTCGCATCATTCTCAGAGCACACACGAAGGGGCCTGACCCGAAGTTGGGGTTCGGAGTCTCGCGTGGTTTCTGGACATTCGAGAATCACAGCCATTGTGCAGATGACGGGAGCCACTGGCAAGCGCCGATTCGACGATGGCCGCGATCGGCTGACGAGGGAGTGAAGAGGTGTCGAATGCGAAAAGTTGCGAACGCGAGCGGTTCGGTCGCTTGATTCGCATCCACGCGTCGAGGGCCGCCAGCGTGGCTCCCTTCGGGCCACAAAAAACGCCGGAAGGGTCGACAGACCAGCACTGCCTGGGCTCGCGTCGAACGCGCGAGCGCAACCGCCTGTGACGCGTGGGCTTATGCGGCGAGATCTTGGCGCCCACTCGGGCGGGTCAATCCGTCGAAGGAGGCAAGAAAGTCGAGGTGACCGACGTCATCACCCAGCGTCCATCGTGCTTCTCGTAGGTCGACGAGTAGGCGCTGACGAAGCTGGACTGCCGTGTCTCCCCGCCGTCATCGACCGACCTTCGAACGGCAACGCGCCGCGTCGCCCAGGCAAGCGTGCCGTCGCCCGAGATCTTGAGCCGCGGCGGCTCCGTGTCTTCCCACTGCGCATAGGTCGCTCCGGCGAACACCCGTTCGAACATGCTTTGCACCTCGTCACGCGTGCGCCGATGGATTTCTCCCGACGTCACTTCGAGCAGCTCGTCTGCGATGTTCTTCGTCAGGAGATCCGCGCTCGTTTCGAGGTGCGCGCGACGGTCTTCCTCCAGCAGCTTCAGGAGCGCACGCTGGTCCTCGGACCGACCCGGTGCGGCTGGCTCGACGAACGCGAACGCGGAGTCGGAGTTGGGCTCGATGGCGCGGTAGTCGTAGCGGAAGGTTCTGTCGCTTCCCTCGGTCAGCTCGAAGGCGCGGAAGAACTGCAACCCCGCTTGCGTTTCCCATTTCTCGAAGTAGACGCGTACGGCTCCTGCGGCACCTTGGGGATTCGTCTCCAGCATCACGGGCAAATGCGTCGCACGGCTCAGGAACAAAGATGCGTCCTGCTCCATTTCGTCTTTCATCGACACGGTGATGCATTCCTGCCCACGAACCGTCGTCGTCGGTCCCAAGCGATGCTCCGTGAAGCGCGTGGAAACCTCGAACACCGAGAGGTGGAACTCGTGCGCGCGCACGAAAAACCGAACTCCCGGACCGTGGTCGCGGATCTCACCGTTCGATTCGACGCTCCACGTGCGACCGGGCCCACTCCAGATTTCGGTGACGCGATCGCCGCTCTCCTGTCGAAAGCGCACCCATCGTGAGCGAAACGAGGTGACTTCGGTCTCGAAAGCACCGCCAGGACCGCTGCAGGATGCCTCCACGCGCAGACTCGTGAGTGCGTCGAGCGCCGCTTCTCCGCCAAGTGCCTCCTGCATGCGCACGAGCGCGGCACGGACGCCGGTCGTCTCTTGCGCACTCGCAATCTGCATCATCGTGCATAAGGCAGCCGCGATGCACAGCCCGGCGATCGACAGGTTCTTGACGACCACGCGTGCCTCCAACGCGACGGTGACGCACTCAACGCGCGCGTCCACAAAGGCCGTTCGACGGAAGGATCGAGACTCGTGAGGGTACCAGCAAATCCTCCGCGAGCTTGCGTAAGAAAGTTGTCTCGTCGCCTTGCGCGCGCAGACGCGTC
>JBFJHN010000396.1:0-4129 GCA_041613275.1 Candidatus Krumholzibacteriia bacterium
GGGACGGGTGCGTCTGTATCGCGGCGCGGTGCCGGTGCGCCGTACGCCGAACATGCCGGTGCGCGGCGCCGTCGTCATCGACCTGCCGTTCGCGCACGAGAGCCTGGCGCTGGCCGCGAACCCACGCGCGCGCACGCCGGTGCTGCTGCGCAGCGGCGAAGGCGTCGGGCCGCGCGTGGACGAATCCCAGCGCGATCTGCTGGCTTGGGTGCAGGACGGCTTCGTCACCGAGTCGTCGACGCCGTTCCTCCAGATCGGGCGCGTGGTGACTCCGGAAGCCGACGGCAACGGCGATTGGAGCCGACTGCAGCTCGTGAACGGCACCTAGGAGGTGACGCAGATTCCCGCCGGCGACCGCGTTCTCGTGGCGGGCTTCCAGCTGCGCAAACCGCTCGACCGCCTGCTCGACTGGACGCAGGTGGCGTCGTTCGACTTCGCGCTGACGCTCGCGGTGCTCGTTGTGGTCGTGGTGCTCGGACGCGCGCGACGGGTCTCGCGCCGGCTGCCTCCGCTTCTGGTTCCGAAGCGCATCGGCTTCCAGCAGAAGCTCATGGGCGCCTTCCTGGCGGTGGCGCTCATTCCGAGCGTCGTCCTGTCGCTGGCCGCGCGCGACATCATGCGCGACCGCAGCATCAGTCGAAACCGCGACACGGCGCTCACCAAGGCACGCTCGGCCGAAGCTGCGCTCTCCGACCTCGTGCGACGCGAGATCCAGACCGTGCGCGAGAGCGAATACCTGCGCGGCGTGCTGCGCCAGGAGGACACGCCGCCGGTGCGTGACATCGGGCACCTGGAGTTCAGTCAGATCATGGTGTTCCACGGCGACGGCCGCCTCATCCTGGACGAGACGCTGAGCAACCTGAGCGACGAGGAAGCGGCGCGCTTCGTCAGCGAAGCTCCGCGCAAGGTGTTCGCGTCGCGCGACGAAAGCGGCCAGCTGAACCTCGGTGCGCTCGAACCGGTGTGGTTCTCGCGCGAAGAAGGCTTGAGCGAAACCGCTCCGGACGCGCGCCTGTACCATCTGTACTACCGTCGCCGCCTCACGGACGATCTGCTGCGCGACGTGGCACCCATTCTGAACACCGACATCAGCGGCTTCCTGGGCCCGGAGCTCGTGGTGTCCAGCCGCAAGAGCCTGGCCGCGGCGGGGCTGCTGCCTTCGCTCGTGCCACCTGCCGCGTTCACCGACGTGCAGCTCAGCCGCAATCGCTACGCCGTGGTGGAGGAGTTCACCGGACAGCAGCGCTACTTCTCCGGCTACCTGCCGCTCGAGGATCGCGACGGCCGGCGCATCGGCACGCTCGCCGTGTCCCAGCTGCTGCAGCCCGACGACTTCGCGGTCGAAATCGAGCGCACGCGAACGCTCGTCGTGGGCTTGTCCACTCTGATGTTCGTGCTGACGCTCATTCTGGGCGTGGTGTTCGCCGCGCGCATCTTCGACCCGGTGCGCAGCCTCATCGAAGGGACACGCCGCATCGCGGGAGGCGACCTGGCGTTTCGCCTACGCGCGCGCTCGGGCGACGAGATCGGCGAGCTCGAGCGCTCGTTCAACGACATGGCGTTGCGCCTGCAGACGGCGCGCACGGCGCTCGACGAGCGCAGGCGCTACCTCGAAGCCGTGTTGCGCAACATCGCCTCGGGTGTCGTCACCACCGACGAGAGCGGGCACATCACTGCGGCCAACGCGGCGGCGCTACGCATCCTGCGTTGCCCGGCGTCGGAGCTCGAGGGGCGCGACTGTGCCGAGCTGGTTCGTGCGGCGTCGGATCCGGGCGCGCGCAGCTTCTGGTCGCACGTCGGAGGCGGTGGGGACGGCGAGTTCGAGACCACCATGCTGCGCGACAGGGAGCGCCTGAACCTGCGCGTGGTGGTCACCGACATGCACCAAGACGAAAGCGGTGCCGAAGCGCTCGGACGTGTTGCCATTTTCGAGGACATGACCGAGCTCATCCGATCGAAGAAGCTGGCCGCGTGGGCGGAGATGGCGCGTCAGGTGGCGCACGAGATCAAGAACCCGCTCACGCCGCTCAAGGCGTCGGCGCAGTTCATGGAGCAGGCGTATCGCGACCGCAGCGAGAAGTTTCCGGAGATCTTCAACGAGGGCATGGAGACGATCGTCCAGCAGGTGGACGTGCTACGACGCATCGCCAGCGAGTTCTCCGGTTTCGGTCGTATGCAGAAGCTCGAGCCCCAGCCGCTCGATCTGGGTGAGCTGCTGCAGCGCGTCATCGCACCGTACCGCGGCATTCCCGGCTTGCAGCTCGACCTGGGCGACGCGGGCGAGAACGGCTTCCCGGGCACCGGCACGCGCGTGCTGGGCGACGAAGAGGGTCTGCGCAAGGTGTTCACGAACATCTTCGAGAACGCGCGCGAGGCCATGGCGGGCAGCGGACGCATCCATCTGAGCGTGCGCAACGCGCGCCCGGGTCAGGTGGATGTGTTGGTCGCCGACGAAGGACAGGGCCTCGCCAAGGAAGCGCGCGAACGCCTGTTCGAGCCCTATTTCTCGACCAAGTCCACCGGCACCGGCCTGGGCCTGGCCATCACCAAGAGCATCGTCGAGGAGCTGGGCGGCAGCATCGCGCTGCGCAACCGGCCCGAAGGTGGTGCCGAGGTGCGCGTTACGCTGGTCGTGTGCTGACGTTCCGCTTCCACTCCGACGTGGCCCGCCGCAGTCACCGACCTCCGACGTCACCGTCCCTTTCACATCTCCGTAGGCTGCAGAGCGTTTGATTCATCAACGATTGCGCGGAACTTCCCACCGGAATCCTCCGACAGTCGCGGGCCGTCGAGCTCGATCGCTCGATGGGGTCCGTCGATCACAGCAAGCCTCACATGTAGAGGTGAAGCCATGAGTGTCAAACGAGTGACGATTGCATCGATGACCTGTCTCGTCACCCTTGTGATCTACGCGTCCTTTGCTTGGGGCGCGAATCCGACGTTGTCCCCGAGGGAACAGCTCGGGAAGAAGCTCTTCTTTGACAAGATCAGCACCCCTGCCAACCAGTCGTGCGCGACGTGCCATGCACCGAGCGTCGGTTGGACGGGCGCGGTCCCCGGGTTGAACCGGCTGAGCGGCATTTATCCGGGGGCCGTGAAGCAACGCTTCGGCAACCGCAAGCCGCCCGCGTCCGCCTACCTCGGTGCGTCGCCCGTGTTCCACATGGTCGAACCCGGCGAGTTCGTCGGCGGCATGTTCTGGGACGGGCGCGCGACCGGAGAGAGGCTGGGAAGCCCGGACGCCGATCAGGCGCTGGGGCCATTCCTGGCTCCGGTCGAGCAGAACATGCCGGGCAAGCAGTCCGTGTGTGAGGTCGTGGCCCAGTCGAACTATGCCGCTCTCTTCGAGCAGGTGTGGGGCCCCGGATCGCTGGACTGCAGCGACGCGGGCTACGAGGCCACGTACGACAAGATTGGTCTCTCGATCGCCGCGTACGAGTCTTCGAAAGAGGTGAGCCCGTTCAGCTCCAAGTACGATCTCTACTGGAACGACTGCCTCGACGCCGGCAACGATCCGGAAGCCTGCGGTCTCGCCGAGGGCGAAAAGAGCATGTTGGACCCGAACAACGTCCTCACGCTCTTGGAGTGGGACGGTCTGATCGAGTTCGGCGAATACTGCGCTCCCTGCCACACGAGTCAAGTGCCCGGACCGAACGACAGTCCGCCCCTGTTCACCGATTTTTCCTTCGACAACATCGGAGTGCCGCGCAACCCGGAGAATCCGTTCTACGACATGGACGAGGTTTTCCTGGAAGACGGCTCGCCGATCAATCCGGAAGGCGATGCCTTCGTGGACCGCGGCCTGGGCGACTTCCTGCGCACGCGGCCGGAGTGGTCCCACCTGGCCGAGGAGAACGACGGCAAGATGAAGACTCCGACGCTGCGCAACGTGGACCTGCGCCGGGGGAGCACGTTGAAGGCGTACATGCACAACGGGGTCTTCAAGTCATTGAAGGAGGTCGTGCACTTCTACAACACCCGCGACGTCGCATCGGAGAACTGGCCGCCGCCCGAGGTCGATCGCAACGTGAACCGGGAGCTGCTCGAGGGCGTGCCCCTCGGCGATCTCCAGCTGGATGCGGCGGCAGAGGACGCCATCGTCGCGTTCCTGGGAACGCTGTCGGATGGA
>JBFJHN010000397.1:0-4124 GCA_041613275.1 Candidatus Krumholzibacteriia bacterium
CCCCCTGAGACGCGTATATTTAAGTCTTTGTTAATAAATGTTTTGTGCTCTTGGTATCGAAAGGCTGGTCAGCCCCGTCTCTCAGATCAGCCCAGATACAACCATCTCGGCACTCAAGAGAGAAAAACGCCTAGGCGCGTTCTTGCGTTATGCTTCGCAGTGGGGTATGCCGGGGAAGGCCCACGACGGAGAGGCTCCGATGGCGCGCAAAGAAGAGCCCATCGCCAAGTACCAGGAAGCCTGGTCCGCGTATCGGCTTCTGGGGCCGGCGGCGAGCACGCCGAGCCCCGACACGGCGCATCTCGCCGCGTTCCTGGAATGGGCCATCCACGACAGCGTCGAGGGCTTCGCGGTGGGGGCGGACATCGCGGTGGCCGCCGTGGCGCGGGCGCTCAACGTCTCGCGCAGCACTGCGGGACGTGCGGTGGAGCGGCTCGTGGGGCGCGGTCTTCTGGCCGAGAATCCCAAGGCGCCCTACACGATCATCTCCACGGTGCCCACCTTGCCGCCCGCGGATCTGTTGGCCGACGACGACATCTCGCTCACGAGCGCCATGTCGTCCACCTCTGCCGGACGCGATCCGTTCTCCAAGATCGGCGCCGAGTTCGCGTCGATGGTGACACCTTTGCACGAGCTGGACGGTACGCCCAACGGGCGCGCGCTGCACGCGCTGGAAGAGGAAATCCTGCGCGGCACTTCGGACCCGGCGATCCAGGAGCACGCAGAGGGCTACCGCGACCGAGCGGAACACCACGCCTTCCTGCGGCTGCGTTTCGTGTCGACGAGCGATCCTCCCCGTCCGTATCTCGGCGAGGCCACGTTCCTGTCGCTGCCTCCGGAGAAGATGGCGGCGTTTCGCGAGCAGCTCGAGCGTGCGCGCGCGCTCTTGGCGCAGCGCGTGTCGTTCGCGGAGCTGTGCAGGCTGGCGTCCATCCGCGTCGCGGCGAACAGCCGCACCCGCGCCACGACGGGAACGCCGCCGGCCATCCTCGCGGAAACGATGACGACGCTGGGCAAGTCGCGCACGCCGCGGCTTGCCACGTTCGACTGGAAGCAGACTCTGATGCGTTGGGACTACGGCCATTTTGCGATCGATCCGGCGGGACTCTTCAGCGTTTCCGTGTGCTTCGTCTGCCCCGAGCCCGTAGACGTGTTGATGCGCGGGTTCGATCCGGTTCCCAGCAACGAGCTCCTCAGCTGGCACAAGGGCGCGTTGCCCGGCCCGGCTGCATCGCGCGACGGCGCCCGATCGCATTCCAAGGACTCGCACCCTTCCAAGGAGTGACGTCGCATGGAACGGCTCTTGTTGCGTCATTTTCTGGGTGCGCGTGCCGAGTCCGACGTCGCGTTGCGCGATCCGCAGTTTCGCGCCATCTTCGCGTTTCGCTTCCGCTACATCTTTACGTTCCATGCGCCTGTGCTGCTGCCGCTGCTCGAGAGCCTCGCGGGTCGCATCGATCCCAGCGTCGGCATGCTGTCGCTGGGCGCGGCGAGCCTGACGATGGTTGCCGCCGAGGTGCCGGCCGGTGTCTACGCCGACCGGCGCGGTCCCAAGAAGGCGCTCACGGTGGGCATCGGTCTCATGATCGCCGTCATGGTGCTGTTCTTCGTCGCCACGCTGGCGCGCGCCTGGCTGTTCGACCCGGCGGGGAGCTCCGGCTACTGGACCCCCGGGGTGATCGCGATGTTCTGCGCCGAGGTCGCCATTGGCGTGGCGCTGGCGCTCATCAACGGCGCCGACACGGTTCTGTTTCTCGACGTGGCGCGACGCGCGGGCTTGGACACGCGCTCCATCGAGGGCGTCGGCGCCTCGGTACGCTACTTCGGCACCATGGTGGCCGTGGGCACGGGTGCCACGCTGTACATGCTGGCCGAAGTGCTCGTCTCCGATCCCGCGCGTCAGATCGCCTGGCAGAGCGGCCTGTACGTGCTGACCGCCATCGCCCAGGCGTTTTCGCTGCTCGCCCTGCGACGCGTGGACGATGACGCCAGTCGCCTCCGCGGCTGGCGCATCCAGGATCCGGCTCCGTCGACGCGCAAGTACTTCGCACAGACGTTCGCTGCAATTCGCAGCATCTTCCGGCGTCCGGCATTCTTCACCGTGTTGTGGATCCTCTGCGGAGCCATCGCATGCGCCGAGTTCTCCGTCTATCTGCTGCAATCGCCGTTGACACGCTTCGTCGAGCGTCTCCTGGAGCGCAGCCTCGCATGGCTTCCGGTGTTCACCGTGACCATGATGCTGGGCTGGTGGGCTTGCAGTCACGGTGCGCGCATGTTCCACCAGTTCAAGCCCGTGCGCACGGCGATTCCGGGTCGTGTCGATGTTCCCGTTCTGGTGGTGTTCGTGGCTCCGGTTCTCGCGCTGCTCATGGCCTACCCCATGGTGGCGACGGCGCATCGCGCCACGGGGAACGACATCTCGATCGTCACGCTGCTCGTCCTGTGCGGCCTCACTTTCGTGCTCTTTCAGGCGCTGCGAGGCCTGGGAACCCCGTGGGCGCGCACGATTCTCGTTTCGTACGCCGAGCAAGAGCGGCTCGACGTGCCGACCTCGATCGTGTCGGTGTTCAACGCGGTGCAGAAGCTGGCGCATACGAGCTTCACGGCGTTGTTCTTCATTGTCTCCCACACGCTCATTCCGGACCGGGACGACTCCGACATGCAGATCGAGTTTGGTCTGCTGCTCTTGGGTCTCTTGCTGGCGCTCGGCTTCGCCGTCGGGCCGATCCTCGCGTACGCACGCCGCGCGCGCACGCCCGGCGAGCCGGGCGAGGTTGCGCCGGCGGTGGTCGTCATCGGCTCCTTCCGCGAAGACCTTCCGGGGCTCTTGCGCTATTGCTCGGAGCTGCGCGGGGCGGGCTTCGAGGTCTTGCATCCGCCAGACGGTGCGCACCCGGTCCAGGAGGTCGACGGCTTCGTGCAGCTCAGCACCGACACGTCGATGCAGCCGGGAGAGCAGCAACGCCGCGTCTTCGAGTTCATCGACGAGGCTGCGGCGGTGGTGTTGTACACGCCTTCGGGGCGAGCCGGCAGCTCGTCCGCCCTGGAGATCGGCTATGCGCTGCGCACCGGCAAGCCCGTGTACACGACGACGGATCTCCACGACGCGACGCTGTGCGAGCTGGTGGAGACGTTGAACGGCGTGACCCCGGCGGAGTTTCGTGCGCGCCTGCAGTCGCGGGAGGCGTGAGGTGGGTCACTCGCTCGCCGAACTGCGCGCGCTCTCCGTTCTGGAGCTCGAAGCCGGGGGCACGATGCTCGTGCTTTCGCGCCACGAAACGCACAGCGCGCTCGTTCTGGTGGTGGCTCCGCAGAGCGGCGCAGGCGACGCCGCGCGTGTCGACGCGACGCACGCGCGGGCCCTCAAGGTGCGCAAGCCCGTGGATCTGGGCTTCCTGGACTACGCCACGCAGGAGAAGCGCCGCGCCGCCACGCGCGCCGAGCTCGAGCTGGGGATGCGCATCAGCCCGTGGGTCTACGAGGGAGCATGGAGCCTGCTGCCGGGTCGGCCGCCGCGCCTGGCGCGCTCGGACGCGGGTGAGCCCGTGCTGGTGATGCACGCTCTGGATGCACGCGGCCGCCTCGACCACGTGGTGCGTGCGGGCGCGAGCGGCGTGACCGACGCCATCGACGCCGTGTCCGACTTCTGCGCCGACCTCCACGCGCGCTGTCCGGTGGATTCCTCGCTCGACGGCTGGGGAAGGCTGGATCATCTCTGGAACGCGTGGGAGATCAACTTCACCGAGGTGCCGGCCAATGACCCGAGCGTGCCGCTAGCGCCCGAAGTCCGCCGCCATCTCGTCGACGACAGCGCACGCTGGTGGCGCGCGCACAACGACACGCTGCGCGAACGCGTGCGCGAGGGGCGTGTACGCGACGGTCACGGCGACCTGCGGGTCGAGCACGTCTACATGCAGCCGCGCGTGACGCTCATCGACCCGCTCGAGTTCGCGCCGCACTATCGCTTCGCGGACGTCGCGGCCGAGGTGGGTTTCCTGGCCATGGAGCTCATCGAGCTGGAGCGACGCGATCTGGCGGAACGTTTCGTCGCACGTTACGCGCACGCCTCGGCGGATGCCACGCTGCGAGACGTGTTGCCTTTTTTTGTGCGTTATCGCGCTGTC
>JBFJHN010000398.1:0-4099 GCA_041613275.1 Candidatus Krumholzibacteriia bacterium
CGTCGACGATGTACTTCTCGAGATAGAGACCAGCGTCGCCGAATGCCTTCTCTGCTTCCAGGGAGGCTTCGCGATACTTGGCGTCGAACTCCTTGGCGGAGTCGACGCGGCGCATGCCCCGTCCGCCACCGCCGGCGGTGGCTTTCAAGAGAACGGGAAAACCGATCTCCCGGGCGACAGTGCGTCCCTCCTCCAGGCTCGCAAGCGTTCCCTGGGAGCCTGGGATGACGGGCAAGCCGGCCTGGCGCATGGTCTCGCGCGCCGTGGCCTTGTCGCCCATGAGGCGCATGGGGCCCGGCGGCGGGCCGATGAAGGTCATCTTGGCCTGCTCGCAGAGCTCGGCGAAGAGAGCGTTCTCCGACAGGAAGCCGTAGCCGGGATGGATGGCGCAGCAGTCGTTCTGCTCGGCCGCCTGGATGATGGCGCGCATGTTGAGGTAGCTCTCGGCGCTCTTGGCGGGGCCGATGCAGACTCGGGCGTCGGCCTCCTGCAAATGGGGCGAATCGGCATCGGCTTCGGAATACACGGCCACGGTTTGGATTTGCAGCTGCTGGCAGGCGCGGATGACGCGCAGCGCGATCTCGCCGCGGTTCGCGATGAGGATGCGTTTCATCATGCGGGCCGGCGCCTCCCGTCACGTGCCGCCGAGGGTGCCGGACATGACAATGAGCACCCTGCCGTGGGCAGCTCGATGCCCCGGGCATCCAGATCGAGAAGGGATCTTAGTGCACTTGACGGCTTTGCGGCCAGAGGCGAGGCAAAGGAGCTTTGGGGGTCGAATCGGGCCCTCGAGGTCGCATGGGAGCGCGAATGGCGCCGAGCTCATTCGCGCGCCGTTCTTCCTGATACAAGAGATGGGGGGTCGCGTGCGCCTCAGTTGTGCCCCGCGGGCTCAACATCGGGGCCTTCAATGAGCGCCTCGGCTTCGGCCAGAAACGCCTTGCACTCTTCGTCGTAGGCGTGGTGCGGCCGTTGCATGAGCCGGAGCAATCGCTCCATCTCGGCGCGCGCTTCGTCGCCGCGCCCGAGCCGGTGGTGTGCCATGGCGATGAAGGCGACGTCGTGTGGCGTTCCGCCATCGCGCTCCACCGTGTAGTGCGCATCGGAGCGCGCCAACGTGGCGAGCGCATCCTCGTACCTGCCGAGTCGGTACTGGAGCACGCCGAGCGTGTTGATCACGGCAGGAACGTCCGGTGACCGCGACAAGTACTGTTCGGCACCCGTCAGCGCGATCTCATAATCGGCGTGCGGGTTGCCCGCAGCCTTGGCGACGTTCCAACAGGCGTTGGCCAACAGCCTTTGGGCGTCGCCTGCCAAGCCCGGTGTACCGCAACAGGCCTGTCCCTGCGCGCTCTCGACGTCTGCGACCACGCGACACGCTTCGGCGGCGAGCGTCACGGTGCCGGGTGCGTCGCCGCGCTCTTCGAGCACGGTCATCATGCCTCGAAGCGCCGAGAAGTGGTAGCGAATCGGGGGGTTGGGGAGGGTTCGAAAGATCTCGAGCGCCTCGTCGAGCAGCTTCTCGCTCTCTTGCATGTTCTCCTCGTGCAGATACCAGCTCGCGGTCTGCGTCAACGCGCTTGCCAGGACCGCTCCTTCCGGAGGCAGCGCCTCGCGCCATGCAAGCAGGTTCTCCTGCAAGATGGCGTCGATCGAGTCCGTGGCCGACCCGTTCAAGATCATGAAGCTGGCCCGCTGATTGATCGTCAACGCCAGCTGCAGGCGCTGCTCGGGAGCCACCGCCCGACGAATACGCGCAGCTTCGTCGAGCAGGGCAATGGCCTCGCCATATTCGGCACGGTTTCCCAGGACGTCGGCGAGATGGAACAAGGTCTCGGCTAGAGTCAGGGTCTCATGTCCCAAAGCGCGCGTGATGCGGATGGCCTCGTGGAACGAAGCCTCGGCGGCCAGGTGATCCCCCATCGTCGCCTGCAACAACCCGAGCGCCCGATGCGCATCGGCGACGTTGATCGTTGCGTCGCCCTCCGACTCACGCCAGATTCGCAACGATTCGCGGTAATGGGCCTCGGCGGCTTCGAGCTCGCCGGCCGACTGCAGCTGCAGCGCGCGGCTGCTCAGCACGGCGGCCACGGTGGCATGATCGTTTCCGAAGTTGTCGCGCGCGGTCGTGAGGATGCGCGCGACGTCGGTGCCGCGCTCCAGAGCACGCTCGGGATTCGTCGAGATGAAAAGCTCTTCGAGGAAGTCGGCGATACGCTGCGAGCGCTGGGCTTCTCGCCGCGCCTGCAGCAGGCCGTAGCTTGCGAGCGATAGACCCACCAGAAGAGCTGCCGTCACCACCAAGCCCGCCAACACGCCAACCCGGTGACGGCGCACGAACTTCTGGAGCTTGTAAGCGAACGTTGGTGGTGTTGCCAGAACGGTTTCGTGGTTCAGGTAGCGCCGGACGTCGTTTGCCAGCTCGCTGGCCGTTTCGTAGCGCCGCGTGCGGTCCTTTTCCATCGCCTTCATCACGATCCAGTCCAGATCACCGCGCATCAGCTTGCACAACGCTCCAGGTTCGGTGTGCCGCGGCGTCGCCACATCGGTACCCTCGTGGATGAGAGTGTTGACGCGCGCCGACGGCTTCGGTGGCTCGACCTCGCGAATGATGCGTAGGATCTCGGTGTAGCTCGCGTCCCGCAGCGACTTGGGATCGAAGGGCATCGAACCGGTGAGGAGTTCGTACAAGAGCACGCCCAGCGAGTAGATGTCGGTGCGTGTGTCGACGTCCAGGCCGCTGATGGCGGCTTGATCGGGGCTCATGTACTCCGGCGTGCCGATGAACTGGCGGAACTCGGTGAACAGCGTTCTCTCGGTGAGCCGGTGGCTGGTGGCCTTGGCGATGCCGAAGTCGATGATCTTCGGCACGGGTGTGCTGTCGTGCAACGTCACCAGCACGTTGCTGGGCTTGATGTCGCGATGAATGATTCCCTTTTGGTGGGCGTGCTGCACGGCACGGCACACCGGCAGAAACAGCTCCAGGCGCTCGCGCATCGACAGCTTGCCACGATCGCAGTAATCCGTGATGCGGATCCCCTTGACCAGCTCCATCACGAAGTAGGGTCGGCCCGTTTCCGTGGCCCCCGCATCGAAGACGCGGGCGATGTTGGGATGGTCCATCATGGCGAGCGCCTGCCGCTCCGCTTCGAAGCGCGCGATCACCTGCTTCGTGTCCATCCCAAGCTTGATGATCTTGAGCGCCACACGGCGACGCACGGGCTCTTCCTGCTCGGCCATGTAGACGACGCCGAAACCGCCTTCGCCGATCATTTCGAGCAGCTTGTAGCGGCCGATGACCGTCCCAGGGCCCTCACTGAGCTCGGAGGAAAGAAGTGTGATCGTGGGATCCACGACGGGAGACTCCAGGAAGTCGCCGGCATCCAAGTGGGCACGGAGCAATGTCTCGATACGCGTACGCAGTTCGGCATCGTCTCCGCACGCTTCGTCCAGGTAGGCGTCGCGTTCGCCCTGGGACTCGATGCCGAGAGCAGCGCTGAAGATCCGTTCGGCGTCTCTATCCGGCGTCATGATCGTGCTCCTCGCTGGGCCATCCGCCCTGGGGCGACCTTCGGTGGTCCTTGGTCCGTGCTGCGACACAGAGATGTCGCTCCACGAGAGCAATGCGCCGTCTTGCCCCCAAACCCCTCACGCGCCGGTACGAAAAGGGCATGCGGGTCGATCCCGGAGGTGGCCCTGTGTCATGAATGCATGGCCTGGTAGAGCCAAGCACGTGAGTAGCTCCAGTAGCGTTCGGCGGTCGCGTGCGAGATTCCGAGGATGAGCGCGGCCTGCTCGTTGGTGAGTCCGGTGAGATAGCGCAGCTTGACCAGCTGCGCCTTCACCGGGTCCTCTTCGGCCAGCTTCGTCAAAGCCTCGTCCAGTGCCAGGAAGTCGTCGACCGGGGGCTCGACGGCGATGACGACGTCGTCGATGTTGCAACGTTGTCGATCGCCGCCGTGCCGCAGCCGGGCTTTGCGCCGGGCGCGATCGATCAGGATCCGGCGCATGGCCTCGGCGGCGGCGCCAAAGAAGTGCGCGCGGCCTTCCCAACCTGGGTCGTATGCGCCCACGAGACGCAGGTAGGCTTCATGCACGA
>JBFJHN010000399.1:0-4096 GCA_041613275.1 Candidatus Krumholzibacteriia bacterium
CGAGGTGCTCGATCGGCCGACCCTGCGCCAGGCGCTCCAGGGAAGCCTCGTCGACCTCCACGTCGGGGTGTCCCGGCTCCACCTCGGCAAGATCGACGCGGCCGGTTTCGTAGTCCTCGGCTGGCAGCGACAGCGCGTCGGCCTTGATGCGCAGGTTGGTGTCCTTCGTCACCAGCACGACGGGGATGTCCGGGTTCTGCGTGCGCAGCTCCAACGCCAGCGACAGAAGCGCGTTGTCGACGACGTTGCTGCCGCCCGTCACCTGGCTGAGCGAAACCTCGCCGTCGATGGCCACACGCAGCGTGCCGCCGGACGGCGTCGGCACGCCGCGCGAAAGATTGCCACGGCGGCGGAACGAATCCAGCAGTCGCGACACGCGACGCGCGTTCTGGCCCAGCTCGCTCTGTTGACGCTTGAAGTGATCGACCTCTTCGATCACGTAGATGGGCACGATGACGTGGTTGTCCTGGAAGCTCAAAATGGAGCTCGGATCGTGGAGCAACACATTGGTGTCGAGGATGTAGTACTTACGCATGGTGGTTCGTCAGTATCCCATCGTTTCCAAGACCAGGCGCCGGCGCCCGTACAGTCGCCGGATAGCGGCGTTGGACCACACGGCGAGCGTCGTCTCCCCCAGGCAGCGGCGCACCTCGTCGCGCGAGATCCGCGGTCGCTGACCCGGCACGAACATGTGCTCGTCGGGAAGAACGCGCGACAGGGTCCGCACCGCCAGGAACAGCGGCCACAGGCAGAACAGTCGCAGGCGCAGCTCGCGTCGCGGCAGCTCCAGGGTAAACGCCAACGCCGCGTCCAGCGCCCGCACCGCGTGGCGCGCCAGATCGCGTACCACCGCGCGCGCCGCCTCGCGCTTGGCAGGATCGAGAATGGCCTGCGGCTCGATGCCGTGCCGCTTCGCCCAGGCCCGCGGCACGTAGCACGCGCCGCGCCGCACGTCCGTGGCAACGTCCTTGATGATGTTGGTGAGCTGCAGCGCAAGGCCGAAGCGTCCGGCCAGCGCACTCAGGCGCTCGGCGCGCGCCGGTTCGATGTGGGGCGACGTCGCCTCGAACAAGCGCACGAGCATGGTCCCGACGGTTCCCGCCACGACGTGGCAGTAGCGCTCGAGATCGTCGGTGTCTTCCAGCTGCAGTCGTCCCGCGGCGTCGGAGGCGCGGCGGCGCGCGAAGTCGCGCATGCCCAGAGCCATCTCGCGGACGCAATCTTCGACGGGAGGGCGCAGGGCCGCCGGCAGCGTCTCGAACGCGGCGAACACGCGCGCGGCGTCGTGGCACAGCGCGTACTCGTCGCCGGCGGTGCGCCAGGGCTCGAAGGCGCTCGCCCAGCGCGCGGCGCGCGAGGGCGCTTCGGCGTCGACGGGGAACAAGGCCGCGAAGGATTCCAGGAGCGGCGCCTTGGCGGACGGCGCGAGATGCGGCGAGTCTTCGACCGTATCCGCGATGCGGCAGAACAGGTAGGCTTGTCCGACGGCGTCGCGCAGATTTCCGGAGAGCACGCGGATGTTCAGCGCGAAAGTGCGCGAGACGCGGGGGAGCGTGCGGCGGCAGTAGGCGCGCGCCGCGCCGCCGTCGGTGAAGCGTTCCCGGCTCGCCATGCCGTCTTCACGCATGAGTCCTCCGCGGTCGAAACATAGCACAGGGCCCCACGCCCTTCACGCGGGTCCACGCCAAGGAGCACGTGTGCCGCGTCGCCTGCACCGCTTCGAACTCACGGGAACTGCGGGGCGGCTCGAAGCGCTGCACACCGTTCCACCCGAGCCGGCGCGCGGCGCCGCGCTGGTCTGCCATCCGCATCCTCAGCACGGGGGCACGATGCACACGAAGGCGGTGTATCGCACCGCGCGCGCGCTGCTGGATGCCGGCTACGAGGTTCTGCGTTTCAACTTCCGCGGCGTCGGCCGAAGCTCCGGACACTTCGACAATGGGCGCGGCGAGCTGGAAGACGCCCGGGCCGGGCTCGCGTGGCTGCGCCAACGCGCCGCTGCACGCTTCATCGTGCTGGCGGGGTTCTCGTTCGGCTCCTACGTGGCGTTGCGCCTGGCCGAGAGCAGCGAAGGCATCGGCGCGCGCATCGCGCTCGGCCCGCCGCTCGATCTGTTCGACTTCGACTTTGTGCGGCCCGGCGGATCGCCGCTGCTGCTGATCGCCGGAGATCACGACGCCTTCTGCCCGGCGGCGCAGCTCCAACGTTTGGGCGCGCGGCTGGGCCCGAGCGCCCGCGTGCGTCTCCTCCCCGGCGCGGGGCATCTGCTCCTGGAAGCGCTTCCGGCCCTGCACGCCGCGGTCGAGAGCTTCGCGCGGGACGTGGTGCGCTCACCTTGAGCGGCGCGTGACGACTGACTAGGATGGGCTCGTTTTCCGGTGACCCGATCGCGGCCTTCTCGCCCGCGCCGATGGACGGCCTGCATCGAGCCCCAACCCGAGGGATGGAATCGAGATGAAGCTCGTCGAATGTGTTCCCAACTTCAGCGAGGGCCGTGACCGCACCGTGCTCGATGCGATCGCCGCCGCCGTGCAGAGCGTCGACGGCGTGCGGCTGCTCGACGTGGATCCGGGTGAGGCGACGAACCGCACCGTGTTCACCTTCGTGGGGCCGCCGGACGTCGTGGGCGAGGCCGCCTTCCAGGCCATCCGCGTCGCGGCGGAACGCATCGACATGCGCAAGCACCGCGGCGCGCACGCGCGACTGGGAGCCACCGACGTCTGTCCGTTCGTGCCGCTCGCCGGCACCACGATCGAGGACTGCGTGCAGCTCGCGCGCGACCTCGGCCAGCGCGTCGGCACCGAGCTCGAAATCCCCGTCTACCTGTACGAGGAGGCGGCCAGCCGGGAGGAGCGCCGCAACCTGGCCACGATCCGCACCGGCGAGTACGAGGGGCTCGAAGCCAGGCTGCGCGATGCGGAATGGAAGCCGGACTTCGGTCCGGCGCGCTTCAATCCGCGCGCGGGCGCAACGGTGATCGGAGCGCGCGAGTTCCTCGTGGCCTACAACATCAATCTCAACACGCGCGACAAGCGCCTGGCCACCGACATCGCTCTCGACCTGCGCGAGGCCGGACGCAACAAGCGCGGACGCGATGGCAAGTTCGTGCGCGACGAGAACGGAGTGCCGATCAAGGCCCCGGGTCGCTTTCAGCACGTCAAGGCGGTGGGCTGGTACATCGACGAGTACGAACGTGCGCAGATCTCGATTAACTTCACCAACATCAAAGTGACGCCCATCCACGTCGTGTTCGATGCGGCGTGCGAAGAGGCCACCAAGCGCGGTCTGCGCGTCACGGGCAGTGAGCTCGTAGGACTCATCCCGCGTGCCGCGCTGCTAGACGCGGGCCGCCACTACCTCGAGCGACAGCGGCGTTGCACGGGAGTCCCGGAGAGCGAGCTCGTCCACATCGCCGTGCGTTCGCTGGGACTGGACGAGATCGCTCCGTTCGATGCGGAAGAAAAGGTCATCGAGTATCGCGTACGCGACGCTGCCGCGCGGCGCCTGCGCTCGCTGCCGGTCGAACGCTTCACCGACACCCTGTCGATGGAAAGTCCGACGCCGGGGGGCGGAAGCGTCGCCGCGCTGTGCGGTGCGCTGGGTGCCGCGCTGGCCGCCATGGTCGCAAACCTCACCCATCATCCGACGAAGCGCGACGTGCCGCGCGACGAGCTCGATGTGCTGGCCGTGCAGGCGCAGGAACTCAAAGCGTCGCTGTTGGAGGCCGTCGACGCGGACACGGCGGCGTTCGACGGCGTGCTCGCAGCCATGCGCATGCCGCGCTCCAACGACGACGAGACACGCGCACGCGACGAAGCGGTGCGCGCGGCCACGCGTGAAGCCACGCGCGTGCCGCTTTCCGTCGTCGAGGGCGCCGTGGGCGTGGCGGATTGCGCCGCGCGCGCGGCGAGCATCGGCAATCCGGCGTCGCTCTCGGATGCCGGCGTTGCAGCCGCGTGCGCGCAGACCGCGGCGGAGGGCGCCTTCTACAACGTGCTCATCAACCTGGCCGGCCTCGAAGACGATCCCGAGTGGGCCGCCGCCACCGGCCGGCGCGCCCAGGACACGGTGCTCGCGATCCGCGCGAGCGCCGACG
>JBFJHN010000400.1:0-4092 GCA_041613275.1 Candidatus Krumholzibacteriia bacterium
CGAGGAACACGGTGCCGCCGTGCGCCGCCTCGAACAGACCCACCTTGGCGCTGTCGGCGCCTGTGAACGCGCCGCGCACGTGACCGAACAGCTCGCTCTCGAGCAGCTGCTCGGGCATCGCCGCGCAGTTGAGCGCGATGAACTTCTTGTCGCGGCGATCGCTCATGCTGTGCAGCGACTGCGCCAGCAGGCCCTTGCCGGTGCCGGTCTCGCCCGAGAACAGGACCGTACAGGTGCTGCGAGCCACCTTCTCGACCAGCCCGAGCACGTGGAACATGCTCGAGTCGTTCGTGATGACGCGCTTCAACGACGAATGGATCGCCTCGCCCGTGTGCACGGGCGCGGCTTCCTGGTACTCGTCGCGGAAGAGCTCGTACAGCACGACGCCGGCCAGGTTGGCGTAGGTGGCCACGAAGTCCACCTGGTCCTGGTTGAAGGCCTGCGAACCCTCGCCGTGGGGACGTTCGAGATACAGCATGCCGAGCGCGCGATCCTCGAACGTGAGCGGCTGACACAGCACGGCGCCGGCGCGCCTCGCAAGCTCCGGGAACGCGTCGGCGAGCCGACCGTCGACCTGGGCACGCACCTCGGGCTCGAGACCGCGCTCGTAGAACCAGCGGCTGAGCTGCAGCGCATCGCGCGCGGAGATGCCCTCGGTCACCTTCACCAGAGGTTCGGAGCGACCCGGCAGCACCAGGCTCACGAACGCCGCGTTGGCCTTGGCGCGCGCACACAGTGAGCGAATGACCGTTTGCAGCTTCTCTTCGACCGTACCGCCACCAGGATTCGCGAGCGTGTAGAGCTCGCCGAACAGGTTGAGCTGACTCGATTCACCCGCGGCGGTGGACACCAGCGCGCACTCGAGCTCCTTGCGCAGCGCGCGGGCCTGCGGCAGCAGCTGGAACTCGGGATTGTCCTCGCACAGGCGCTCGACGTCGTAGAGGGCGAGGAGCCCCTCGTCGTGGTTGCCCGCGAGCCGATGCGCTTGGGCCAGAACCAGACCGGCGTGCGCGTAGCCGCGATCGTCTTCGAGCCTACGGAAGATCTCGGTGGCCGCCTGCGCCTCGTGCTGCGCGCGCAGCTGCGACTCGCGACCCGTGATGTCGAGCCAAGCCTGCGCCAGAAGCGTGCGGCTCCAGGCGCTTTCGTAGGGATTCTGCGTTTCCTCGAAGGCGGCGACGCTGGCCTCGAGCGCCTGAATGGCCTTGCGCGGCTTCTCCAGCCCGCGATCCGCCTCGCCGATGGTGCGATGGATGAAGCCGATCTCGTGCGACTCGCCGCAACCGAGGCAGATCTTCAGCGCGCGGCGCGCCGTGGCGATGGCCTGCGAGCGCAAGCCGCTTCTCAGCTCCAGCTCGGCGACGCGGCGCAGGATCTCGCCCACGACGTCGCCCTTGGGCGCAATGGCGCGCGCCTTGCGCAGACCGCTCTCGTAGTTCTCGCGCGCCTCGTCGAAACGATCGAGACGCAGCATCAGATCGCCGAGGAACTCGTCGGCCAGGGCCTGCGAGCGCGCGAAGTGGTGCTTCTCGGCGAGGACGCGCGCTTCCAGCAGATACTTCTCGGCCTGGCGGTAGCGCCCCGACTCGATGAGCGCACGGCCCATCGAGTTCAGCACGCTGACCAACGTGGCATAGTCGCCCAGACCCTGCGCCAGGCGACGCGCACGACGCAGGTGCGAGATGGCTTCGTCGAACTCGCGCTTCTTCGTGTAGACGATCCCGAGGTTGTTGAGCGTGCGCGCGAGGCGGCGCGTCAGACCGATCTTCTCGCCGATCTCCTTGGCCTTCGTCAGCGAGCGAATGGCCTGATCCCATTTCGACTGGATCTTGTAGGCGATGCCGAGGTTGTTGTAGACGGTCGCGATTCCCACCTGATCGTCGATGCGACGGTAGGTCGCCAGCGCGTCGAGGTTGAGCTGCTCGAACTCGGCCTGGTTGCCGAGCTGACCATGGCAGCGCGCGGCAACGCGCTGCACCAGAGCGAACTCGTCGTGCGCGGCGCTCGAACGCAGGATCTCCATCGCCAGGCTGCAGTCGCCGAGCGCTGCGTCGGGCTTGCCGTTATCGAGCAGAATCTCGGCGCGCGCGCCGAGAACGGCCCCGTACTCGAGCTCGAACTCGTAGCCCTTGAGGAAACCGCGCGCGCGTTCGAGATACAGCAGCGCCTGGTCGAGCAGGCCCTTGGAGCGGTAGCAGCGCGCAATCTTGCGGTTCAGGCGTGCGGCGACGGTGGGATCGAATTCCTGATCGACGCCCAGGCTGCGGATGGCCGCTTCGTAGTATTCCAGAGCCGTGCCATAGCTGTCCGAGGAGCGATGAAAATCGCCCACCTCTTCCAGCGCCTCCAGTGTCGTTGCTGGAGGACGGCCTTTCGGTTCCGGTGGATCGTGTCGATCCCGACTCAGCATGGACGCCCCCGGCGAGTAGCGGGAGTTCAGTACTGAAGCCGGGTCTGGGGAACGACTACTTCCAGACCCGGAGAACAGTCAGCATTTGCAGGCGGAAGCTGGTCCACCAATCCTTCATGCTCCTGGACGACTCATTGCCGGCCTTGCGCACGACGCCACTGTCGTTCGAGGCCGGATCACCCATGTCGCCCTCGCCGCCCTTGTCTGGCGTGTCATCGTCTCCGGGGTCGACACCCATCGTGGGTAGGGGCCGCTCCGCGGCCCGCGCTCCAATGCGGGTCTTGACTTCCAGATCTGAACCGGAGGATTTCGCCAGAGAAGCGGACGAGAGGAGGAGAAGGAGGGCGCAAGTCAGCGCGAGCGCCGACAACATCCGCTTTTTCATGCCCATTCTCCTTCCGCTTCGATTCCTGCCGCTCGAACGCCGGTGAGGCGCCTGGAAAGTTTCCCCCCGGAGCAGGCAGGCGTCACGCACTACGAATGAGCCACGCTGGCCCATACGAAGTGACCAGAAGCGGGCTTATGCTGAATGATAACAGGGGATTCGGCCGCGTCAAGGCGGCTCCCGCGTTTCCTCCGCGCCGGTGCCGGAACTCCTTCCAGGGCATGCGTCTTGCCGTCCTTCCTCCGCGGGTGCGCGTATGGAGCGCGCGCCTCGCGCGAGGGGCGGATGGCGCGTGGAGACGTGGGTTCTGGGCGTTCGGGGCGTGCTCGTCGCCGAAATCGACTTCCAGCGCGCGGCGATCGCGGCCGCCGCACGCAGCCTCGAACCCGCGGGGGTCGATCCGCGTCGTTTCGAGCGGGCCGCCCACGCGCGGCTTTTGACGCAGGGTCCCACGGCGCTCGTCTCCCGCACGCTGCGCGATTTGGACGCCCATCCCGGGAGCGCGCGGGAACGCCGAGCGGTGTGCGCGGCGCGACGCGCCGTGCCGGAGCTGCCCGCCTCCCCGCAGCGCGCGGCGCTGCGGGCGCTGTGTGCCGGCGTGCGCCTGGCTTGCCTCGACGTCGGCCCGCCAGAAACCTTGGACACGGTCGTCGAGCGCTTCGGGCTGACCGCGCGCGCCGAGCGCTGCGTGTGGACCGACGGCCTGGGGCGTGACGTGCGTCCGCCACGGCCGGGTGCCTTCCGCTGGCTGGCCGCACGACTCGACACACGTCCCGGCGACATCGTCTACGTGGCCGGCAGCGCGACGACGGCGCAGGCGGCCGAGCGCGCAGGTTGGCGCTGCGTGCGGGTGGGGAGCGACGAAGGCGGCGACATCGAGCGACTGCTCGAGATTCTGGAGTCGACGCTCTTCGCATCATGATCGCGCGGCGTGGCGCCGCGATTCCACGAGGCCGACATGGATCTTTCGAAGACGCTCAAGCACGCGCTCGACCGCATTTTCGCGCTGGTGCTGCTGCCGCTCGCGCTGCCGTGCGTGCTGATCGCTTGCGTGCTCATTCGCCTCGAGAGCCGCGGCAATCCGCTGGTTCTCGAGGAGCGCGTCGGCGCACGCGGCCGCGCCTTCTCGATGTTCGCGTTTCGCGTGCGACGACGGCCCGCGTCGAAGACGGACGGCTCCGATGATGCTCCGCCCGCGCGCACCGGCATGGGGCGCATGGTGCGCATCATGCGCATGCAGAGCCTCCCCCAGCTCATCAACGTGCTCCTGGGCGAGATGAGCTTCGTCGGCCCGTAC
>JBFJHN010000401.1:0-4088 GCA_041613275.1 Candidatus Krumholzibacteriia bacterium
ATGCCCCACCGAGGCGCGCACACGATCGCAAGGAGTCGACATGCGCCGGAATCCGAAGTCCGCATCGAGTCCCGTCCGTGACGCCGTGGGCGCGTCCGTTCTCGCCGCCGCCATCCTCCTGGGCGCGGTCGTGGCGAGCGCGCAGCAGCACGATCCGTCCGTGGTCGACTTCGCGGTGGATTCGTGGGACGCGACCTACTTCTTCCCGAACGGCTCCTACGATGCGAGCATTCCCACACCGCAGTCGGTGCTGGGGTTTCCGGTCGGACGTCGTCCCGTGCGCTACGACGAGCTGCGGCGTTACTGCCAAGCGCTCGCCGCCGCCTCGCCGCGTGTGCGGCTGAACGTGCACGCGCGGACGCACGAGGGGCGTGAGCTCATCCACCTGGTGATCGGCAGCGAGGAACGCCTGGCGTCGACACAGGGGCTGTCGGATCTGCAGGCACGCATGGCACGCTTCGCCGACCCGCGCCAGGGAGGTCCCGCGTCGGCGCCGCTCGACCTGCCGCTGGTGGCGTGGTTCGCGTACTCGATCCACGGAGACGAGCTGTCCGGCAGCGACGCTTCGCTGCAGGTGGCCTACCAGCTCGTCGCGGGTAACGACGCGCTGACGCGCAGTCTGCGCGACTCGCTTCTCGTCTTCATCGATCCCACCCAAAACCCGGACGGGCGCGAGCGCTACCTGGCGCAAATGCAAGCGGTGAACGGGCGCGTCCCGAATCCCGACGTGCAGAGCCTGCAGCACCGCGGCTTCTGGCCGTGGGGACGTGCGAACCACTACCTGTTCGATTTGAACCGCGACTGGTTCGCGCTGGTGCATCCGGAATCGCGCGGCCGCGTGGCCGCGATCACCGCGTGGAACCCGCAGCTGGTGATCGATGCCCACGAGATGGGCGCCGACGACACGTACCTGTTCTCGCCGCCGCGTGAGCCGTTCAACCCCTACCTGCCGGACGCCATCCACCGCTGGTGGCCGGTGTTCGCGCGCGACCAGGCGGCGGCGTTCGGCGCGCGCGGCTGGAGCCACTACACACGCGAGTGGAACGAGGAGTTCTT
Organism: Candidatus Krumholzibacteriia bacterium; assembly: GCA_041613275.1. Classification (GTDB taxonomy): domain Bacteria; phylum Krumholzibacteriota; class Krumholzibacteriia; genus JBFJHN01. The sequence continues at coordinate 1,057 of JBFJHN010000401.1, forward strand.
CCCGGGTTACGGCAGCTCCTGGGCGATGTATCACGGTGCGATCGGCATCCTGTACGAGCAGGCCAGCACCGACGGCACCGTCGTGCGACAGACGGACGGCAGCTATCTCACCTATCGCGAAGCCGTCCTGCACCAGTTCCAGAGCTCGATCTCCAACATGGAGAGCGCCATGCGCAATCGTGCGGCGATCCTGCGCGACTACCGCGCGGGACGGCGCGCGGCGGTCGACAGCGGACGCAACGGCCCGGTGCGCTCGTTCGTGTTCACGCCCGGCGACAACCCCGAGCGTGCGCGGCTGCTGGCCGAAACGCTGCGCCAGCAGGGCATCGAAGTGCGGCGTGCCACGGAGACGCTGCGGCTGCGCGACGCGCACGATTATTGGGGCGCATCGCAGGGCCAGCGTGAGGTTCCGCCGGGCAGCTACGTCGTGCGGCTGGATCAACCGACGGCACCGCTCGTGCGCAACCTCATGGACTTCCACGTTGCCATGCCCGACAGCTTCCTGCGCGAGGAGCGCGAGTGGTTGGAACGCGACAAGGGGTCGCGCCTGTACGAGACGACGACCTGGTCGTTGCCCATCGCCTTCGGGGTCGAAACCTATTGGACGGCGCACGACGTCCGTGGCGCAACGACGCTCGAGCCCGGCGTCGTGACCACGTCGCCGCCGGGCACGCGTCCGACCTACGCGTACATCATCGACGGCGCCCAAGACGCGTCGATGCACGCCGTCGCCTTGCTGTTGGAGCGCGGGATGAACGTGCGCCTCGCCGAGGAGCCCTTCCACGTCGCCGGGCGACGCTTTCCGCGCGGCAGCGCCCTGCTGCGCGTGCGCAGCAACCCGGAAGCGCTGCACGAGCGGATCAACGACGTCGTCGCGCGCACCGGCGCACGCGTGCACGTGACGGACAGCGGCCACGCCGACGAGGGCCCCGATCTGGGTGGCCGCCGTTTTCCGCCGCTCGTCACGCCGCGCATCGCTTTGCTCGCCGGCTACCCGGTGTCTTTCGTGTCGTACGGGTCGCTGTGGCATCTGCTCGACCACGACCTGCAGATTCGCGTCTCGAGCCTCGACGTGCAGGCGCTGCGCACGATGGACCTGTCGAAGTACAACGTCATCGTCATGCCCAACGTTTTTGGCGGCGCATCCGCCTACGAACGTGCGCTGGGACCGTCGGGGATCCGCGGGCTGCGCGAGTGGGTCGAAGCCGGCGGCACGCTCGTCGCCGTGGGGGCAGGCGCAGCGTTCGCAGCGGACAGCAGCCAAGGCCTGTCTTCGGTGCGACTGCGTCGTGACGTGCTCGCCAAGCACGCGCCCTCGATGGCCAAGCAGCCGCTGCCCGAGAGCGCGCGCATGGACGCGCTCGGCGATACGCCGCGTCACACGAGCCCGGGCAGCATGCCGCTCCTGGGCGCCGGCGCACGGGCGTTCGTGCGTCAGGTGCGCCCGCGTGGCGTGCAGTTCGTCTTCGACAAGCCCGTCGCAGCACCCAAGATCCCGGATCTCGAGAAGCCCGATGCCGCCCACTTCGCGCGCGCGGACGCGCGGCTGCGGCGCTTCGCGCCACAGGGCGCGCTCGTGCGTGTCGACCTCGACACGGATCACTGGTTGACCGGGGGCTACGCTGCGCGCGTTCCGGTGCTCGTGGACCACGATCGCGCCTTCGTTGCGCACGCCGACGTGCGCGTCGCCGGCCGCTTCGCCGCCAGCGAGTCCCTGCACGTTTCGGGACTTCTGTGACCGGAAGCCGCCAACCGTCTGGCGCGCACCGCCTACGTGACCCGCGAGGCCAAGGGAGACGGACAGGTCATCCTGTTCGCAGGCGACCCCACCTACCGGCGTCACACGCGCGGCACCGAGCGCATGCTCCTGAACGCCGTCCTCCTCGGCCCCGGCATGGGGACGGAGCACGGCGCGCCCTGGTGAGAGGCGCTCCCTCTGCGGGAGTGCCCCGCGCCGTCCGCGCGATCGCCGCGACACGCACGGACCAACACTCCCGCCGCGGGAGTGATCCGTCGGCGCGCGCGACCCGCGGAGGATCATGTTTCGCGCATGAAAAAAGCCGGCTCCGGAAGAACCGGAGCCGGCCGTTTCGCGCTGGGCGCGAGATCAGAAGCTGTAGGAGGCGGTCACGAGACCGAACATGTCGCTGGAATCGCCCAGCAGATCGGTTCCGCTCGTGATGACGTCCGGGTGGATGTACCCGTCGATCGCGAAGTCGTCGAAGACGATGCCAACGCCGGTGTGCCAGTCGAAGTCCAGAGAGGTGGCCTGGTCCTCGACGTCACCCGAGGGGGCTTCCATCTTGACGTTGTTGATCGCGAAGCGGGAAACCAGACCCGCGCGCGCCTGCAACCACGACGACAGCTCCACCTCGGCGGCGATGTGCCAACCGGGGATGACGTACGAGTTGGTCGTCGTGCTCGACGTGCCGATCTCGGACTTCATGCGCTGGAGCTCGAAGGTGCCATACATGGCCACCGTCGTACGCTCGTGAGGCGTGTAGACGGGACCCGCACCAAACGCGAACGCGACTTCCGAATCGTCCTGATTCGAAGTCGTCGCGCCCGTTTCCTCGGGGCCGGCGGTCGCGAATGAAAACGCACCGAGCCAGCCGAGCTGCAGGTCGTCGGATTCCTCGGTCGCCGTCTTGCGCGCCGACACCGCAAATCCCAGAGGGGTTTCGCTGGTCGTCGTGCCCGGCGTGCCACCGTCTTTGGCTTCCGCATCTGCAATGCTGAACTCGCCCGAGAGATCGATGTCGTTCACCGTGAACCCGATGACGACATTGACGCTGGTCACGTTGGCCGTGGCCTCGCTCGCTCCGGGTACGTCCTGCTCGTTCCGGCCGACGGAAAGGCGCGCACCCCAGGGGTTGTCGCCACCCTGCCAACCAAAAATGACGTCGAACCACTGGAACGGCCCCACGAGCGGCGAACTCACCAGAGGCGAGGTCGGCATTCCGGTGCCGCCACCGCTCGCGTCTCCAATCGAGGAGAAGGCGTTGCGCGTGGCGCCGAAGAAATCGCTCCGG
>JBFJHN010000402.1:0-4080 GCA_041613275.1 Candidatus Krumholzibacteriia bacterium
GAACGACAGGCCGCCGGGAACCGGCGTTCCGGTGTGCGGGCACAGCGTCGGGTCCAGGCCGTCGACGTCGAACGACACGAACACGTCGCGCGGCAGGTCGTCGACGATGCGCGCGACCTGCTGCCCCCAGGTCGCGCCCTCGAAGCGCTCGTTCGTGAGCTGCGTGTCGAAGGAGGTGCGGATGCGACCGTCCGACGCCTGAATGCGTTCGCTCTCCTCCTCGCACAGATCGCGAATCCCCACCTGCACCAGCCGCGACACGGACGGAATGCGGCGGACGACGTTCTCCATGATCGACGCGTGCGACCAGGTGAAGCCCTGGTAGGCGTGGCGCAGGTCGGCGTGCGCGTCCACGTGCAGGATGCCCATGTCGGGATAGCGTCGAGCGTGCGCCGCGATCGCGCCGTAGGAGACCGAGTGGTCGCCGCCAACCAGACCGACGATCTTGCCGGCGTCGAGCCAGCGCTCGGTTTCGGCCTCGACCCATTCTTGCAGCCGCGTGCACAACGTGTTGACCTGATCGCGCGCACGGGCGACGCGTGGAGCGGCGGCATCCGAGTCTTCGCCCGCGTCGACCACCACGCGTGCCGCGGCCTGTGCGGTTTCGTTCCAGGCGCGGATGTCTTCGTTCTCGGACAGCATGACGATGCCGGCCTGGTAGGGCTGACCGGTTTCGACGTCGTACAGATCGACCTGCGTGCTCGCCTGCACGATGGCGCGCGGACCGTCGACGGTGCCGCGCCCGTACGACGTGGTGGCATCGAACGGCACCGGCAGCAGCACGACCGACGCCCGCTCGACCGGCACCGAGACGCCATAGATGTCGCCGTCCGCCCAGCTCTCGCGTGTCGGCTTGGCCGCGCTCATGCCTGCCTCCCACGCGGCGCGCCGCCGCGAAGAAAAACGCCCAAACGATCGCAGGAAACGAGGTTACCACAGGGCCGCGTTCCGGGGGTCAGCCCTCGAACGGCCACAGAAGAGGAATGGCGAAGCTTGCGATGAGCCAGAACAGAGCGGACAGCGGTAGCCCCACGCGCGCAAAGTCGGCGAATCGGTAGCCGCCGGGACCATAGACCATGAGGTTGGTCTGATAGCCCACCGGCGTGGCGAACGCGGCGGATGCGGCGAACGTCACGGCGATGAGAAACGGTTCGGGACGCACGTCGAGCATGGCGGCCGCGTTCAAAGACACCGGAACCAACAGCGCCGCCGAAGCGTTGTTCGACATGAACTGGGTGAGCACCGCGGTGAGCACGTAGAGCGCCGACACCGCGATCGTCGCGCCGAAGTTGCGGCTGATGAACGTCAAGCCCTCGGCCATCATCGCCGCGATGCCGGTCTTTTGCATCGCGGTCCCCAGCGCCAGCACGCCGGCCAGCATGAACACCACCTGCCAGTTGATCGAGTCGTAGGCTTCGCGCGGCGTCAGCGTGCGTGTCACCATGAGCAGCAGACAGCCGGCGCTCGCAGCGGTGACGATCGGCAGCAATCCGGTGGCCGCCGTCAGCACCACGCCGGCCAGGATCGCAAGCGAGATGGCGATGCGTCCGGGACGTGGCTCGGGCTTGGGAGTCGTGCCCATCACCAACACTGCGGGATCGTCGCGCAGCGCTTCCAGCTGCGACGGCGTCATCTGCAGCAGCAGTGCGTCGCCCGCGTGCAGCACCTCGCCCGCCGAAACGGTGGCGGACCCTCGGCCTGCGCGACGCATGCCCAGGATTCCGGCCGCATAGACGCCACGGAAGCGCGCCGTTTCGAGCGCATGCCCCACCGCCGGACTGCTGGGCATCAACACGACTTCGGCAAGCACCTCCAACGGCGCAGGCTCCGCGTCACCGTCTCCGTTCGTGCCGTGGCCGTTCTCCGGAATCCGTGTGGGTGCGGTGTCGTGCCAGGCGTGGCGTTCGGAGGCGCGCAGGCCATCCACCTCGAGCAGGGCCATGACCTGCTTGACCGATCCGTGCACGCGCAGGCGATCGCCGGCCATGAGCTTCGGCCACGGCGCGGCGCGGCGCAGCGTCGAGCCGGCACGCGACACGCCGACGAGCTCGACGTCGTGCTCGCGCTGGAACCTCGCGGGATCGATCGGCTTGCCGACCCACGCCGAGGCGTCCTCGACGAACATGTCGACGACGTAGCGCGAGGCGCCGTAGCGCTCCTCATCGGTTTCCGGCGGCGCGCCGTGCGGCAGCAGCCAGCGGCCGACGACCAGCAGGTAGACGAACCCCACCGCGAACAACGGCAGTCCAAGGCGCGCGAACTCGAACATCGAAAAGCCCGGCAGGCCCTCGCTGCGCGCGAACTCGTGCACCACGATGTTCGTGGACGTGCCAATGAGCGTCGACAGTCCGCCGAACATCGCCGCGAACGACATAGGGAGCAGCAGGCGCCCGGGCCGCGCGCCGGTGCGGCGGCAGGTCTCGAGAACCAAGGGCAGGAAGATCGCCACAGCGGCCGTGTTGTTGATGAACGCCGACAGCACACCGACGGTGAGCATCAACACGACGCCGAACAACACCTCGGAGCGTCCCAGATGGGTGAGCACGCGCCGCGCGAGGACGTCGAACGCCCCGGCGCGCTCGAGACTGGCGCTCAGCACCAGCACTGCCGCGACCGAGATCGTCGCCGGATGACTGAAGCCGCCGAAGCCCTCCGCCGGCGTCAACACGCCGGTGATCACCAGAACCAGCAGCACCAGGAGCGCGGTCACGTCCGGCGAGAACTTCTCGCGCGCGAAGGCGTAGATCGCCCCCAGCGTCGTCGCCAGAACGATCCCGACATCCAGCGGTGAGCCCATCCACACTCCGTCCCGCGCACACGAACCCGCGTCACCACTGCAAGCACGATTCCAGCGCCCCGCCGCCGCGGCCGCGCGGTTGCCTTACCGTGCTCGTCGTGTTTGTCGGTGTGTGGAATCAGGCGCCGCGCGGAGAGCGCGGCAGCTCGAGGGGAGCGCGACGGCGCCAAACAGCGCCACCGCTATTTGAGGAGCTGGACCTTGCATGTCGCATGGAAGTCGCGCGTGCGGAAGCTCACCACGTAGACCCCGGACGGCACACGGCGTCCCTGGTCGTCGATGCCGTCCCAGACACGCTCCACCGCGCTCGCGCTCATGGCTTCGCCGTCGACCAGCGTGCGCACGCGGCGGCCGTCCACGCGCAAGATCTCCAACCACACGCGCGCCGGACGCGGCAGGTCGAATCGCAGTCGCGTGCGCGGGTTGAAGGGATTGGGAGCCGCCGGATGCAGGGCGAAGCGGCGCGGCACGTTGCCAGGAGGCGCGTCCGTCGTCGCCGTGATCTCGAACACCTGGTCGCTCACGTCGCTGCCGGAGTTCCCCGAAGGATCGAGCGCCTCGACGCGCACGATGCACGAATCGGACGTCTGGTCCGGCACGATCCAATCCCACGACAGCGTGTTCTGCAGGTTCGTCACCAACGGCGTGAACGTCTGACCGTTGTCGTCGGACAGCAAGATGTTGATCGTCGTCACCGCGATGTCGTCGCTCGCCATCCACTGGATCGCGTGCACGGTGTTGCCGAGGAGCGACTCGCCGCCGTTCGGGGTCATCACCGTGACGCTGGGCGCGTTGGACTCGGCCGGGCACAGCCAGTCGACCACGCGCTGCATCAGCAGGTGGCGATCGGCCTCCTCGGTGATGCCCTCGAAGCCGAACCCACAGTAGAACAGTCGGTATCCGCCGTCGAAGCGCAGCGCGGCGACGCGCCCATTGGTGTAGTTCAGTGCCGCCACCGCACCCCCCTGCGGCAGAAGCGATGACACGCTTCCCTGGTTGTCGGCGCTCGTTCCGCCGTTCAACGTGAACGCCAACCCATCGCCGATGATGTCACCTCCGATGCCGTCGACACCCGGAGCCCCCCATTCGCCTTCAACGTGCACCTGGGCATGCAGCCACGTCTCGTAGAAGACGATGTCGTCCGGCGTCGGCGTGGTGTTGTTGCCTTTCCAGAGATCCTCGCCGATGTCCTCGCCCGTGACGAAAACGTTCCCGCCCGCGCCCATGTACGCAGCGAGCTCTTCCTGGTCGCTGGGAGTGAGAGTCGTGCGGCGATCGTTCCC
>JBFJHN010000403.1:0-4080 GCA_041613275.1 Candidatus Krumholzibacteriia bacterium
ACCTCGAGCACCTCGCACAGCACGACGAGATCAAGTTCGTCGTGCAGTCGCGACGCGACTACGAGTGGGCGCGCGACGTCATGCGCGAGCACGATCTAGCCTCGCGCGTCACGGTGCTCTTCTCGCCCGCGTGGGAGAGCGCGGTGCGCGCCGATCTGGCGCGTTGGATGCTGGACGACGCCCTGCCGGCGCGTTACCAGCTGCAGCTGCACAAGATCATCTGGCCGGGCGTCGAGCGGGGAGTGTGAGCCGGGTGGACACCGAAGCCCTGCAACCCGAGATCGTCGTCGCCGTGCCCGGGCCGCGCTCTCGCGAGCTGGCGCGCCGGCTCCAGCGTCACGAGTGCCCGGACACCACGTTTCTCGCCGAGGACTTCCCGGTGTTCTGGGAGCGCGCCGAGGGCGTGCACGTCTGGGATGTGGACGGCAACCGCTTCGTCGATCTGACGTCCGCCTTTGGCGTGTGTACGCTGGGGCACGCCCATCCCGCCATCGTGGAGACGTTGCAGGCGCAGAGCGCGACGCTGGTGCACGGCATGGGCGACGTCCACCCGAGCGAGCTCAAGGTGCGCCTGGCGGAGCAGCTCGCCGCGCTCGCGCCCGGCGATCTCGACGTCGTGCTGTTCGGCAGCTCCGGCAGCGACGCCATCGAAGCGGCGCTGAAGACGTGCGCCGTCGCCAGCGGACGTCCGGGCGCACTGGCTTTCGAGGGCGCCTACCATGGGTTGGGGTACGGCGCGCTGGCGCTCACGTGGCGCGCGCACTTTCGCAGCGCGTTCCGCGATCAGCTGAACGCGCACGTCACGCACCTGCCGTTTCCAGGTCACCTCGAAGAGGAGGGAGGCTTGGAATCGAGCGCGACGCGCGCGCTGGACCGCGTCGACCGCTTGCTCGCAAGCTCCGCCGGCGACGCCATCGGCGCCGTGTTCGTCGAGCCCATCCAGGGCCGCGGTGGCGTCGTCGTGCCGCACCCTTCGTTCCTTCCGGGCTTGCGCGAGATCTGCTCACGCCGCCAACGGCTTCTCGTCCTGGACGAGATCTTCACCGGGCTCGGGCGCACCGGTCGCTGGTTCGCCTGCCAGCACGTCGACGTGCAGCCGGATCTCCTGTGCGTGGGCAAGTCGCTCGCCGGCGGGATGCCTCTGTCGGCGTGCATCGGCAACGAGGCGGTCATGCACGCGTGGGAGCGCTCGCGCGGCGAGGCACGGCACACCGCCACCTTCCTGGCCCATCCGATGGCGTGCGCGGCGGCGCTCACGCAGCTCCGCGTGCTGCGGGAAGACGACTGGCCCGCGCGCATCGCGGAGCGCGGTGAAGAGCTCGCGGCACGGCTGCGAGCGATGCTGCAGGTTCCCGGCGTTGCGGACGTGCGTGGCAGCGGATTCCTGTGGGGGATCGAGCTGCGCGCAGGCGACGGCGGTCCGGACGCGGCGCGCGCCGAAACGTTGGTGCGTCGCGCGCTGTCGAACGGGTGGATCGTGCTGCCGGCGGGGAGCGCCGGCAACGTCATCGAATGGACGCCGCCGTTCGTGGCCGACGACGCCACGCTGGCCGGCGCCGCGGATGCAGTGCGCGAGCTCTTGCGCTCGTGCGCGCAGTCGCAGCAGTCGGCAGACGACGCGTGAACGGGAGCGCGTGATGACGCCACCGCACTCCAACGCAGGCGCGTCGCTCGACGCTGAATCGCAACGGCTCGAGCAGGCGCTGCTCGAGCTCATCGCAGAGGCGCCGGCGGGCTTCGTGGAATTGCGGGACACGCTCGCCGCGAGCTACGGACTCGACGAGGCGCGTTACGCCGAGCTGGACGCCCGCTTCGAGCGCCTGGCTGTGGATCTCTTCGCCTATCAGTACGAGCGCGTTCCCGCGTACCGCGCGTGGTCGCAGCAGCTCGGACGCACCCCGGACTGCGTCGAGCGTGCCGACGACGTTCCCGCGCTCCCGGCCGAGGCCTGGCGCGAAGCACGCCTGGCGACCTTTCCCGCGCAACATGCGCGCATGCGATTCGAAACGAGCGGCACCACGTCACAGCGGCCGGGGGTCCTGCTTCTCGACTCGCTCGCCCTCTACGATGCGGCGCTCGAGCGCGGCTTCGTGCACCACGTGCTTCCGGATCGCGAGCAGATGCGCATGCTGCTCCTGGTGCCCGAGCCGCGCGACATGCCGCACTCGTCGCTCGCGTACATGTTGCAACGCGTGCGCCAGCGCTTCGGGACCGACGAGAGCGAGGTGTGCGCCGGCCGCGCGGGCCTCGACGCGGAGCGCGCACGCAAGGCGCTCACGCATGCGACGGCGGCAGGCGAGCCGGTGTGCATCCTGGGCACCGCGTTCGCATTGGTGCAGCTCCTCGATGCCTGCGATGCGCTCGGATGGTCGATCGCTCTGCCGGAGGGCAGCCGACTGTTCGAGACCGGCGGCTACAAGGGGCGCACGCGCGCGCTGGCGCGCGATGCATTGTACGCGGCCCTGGAACACAGGCTGGGCATCCCGGTGACGCACATGGTCTCCGAGTACGGCATGACCGAGCTCGGCTCGCAGTACTACACGCTGTCGCTGCGGCGCACGCTGGTTCCCAGCACGCCGGACGCGACGGTCGAGCGTTCCCGCTCCAGCGGCGCGTGGTCGGCGCCGTTCTGGTTGCGCGCGCACATCGTCGACCCCGAGAGCGGTCAGGCGTCCGTGGCGCACGAGGCGCGCGGTCCTGGACTATTGCTCCACCACGACCTTGCCAACCGTGGAAGCGTCGCGCGTCTCTTGTGCGCCGACGTCGGCCGTCCGCTGCGCGCAAGCTTCACGTTGCACGGTCGAGCGCCACGCTCCGAGCTTCGCGGCTGCGGGCTCGTCGCAGAGTCGTGGCCGACGTCCGGGGAGCCTTCGCGATGAAGATCCCGTTCACGTATCACCTGCCTGGCGTGCCGTCGCCGCGCGCCATGCTGGCGCTGGACGGCACAGCGCTCCGCTTTCCGGATCCGACGCCGGACGAGATTGCCGGCGTCTGGGCGCAGCTGGACGATGCGGCACGCACGCTGCGCGCGTCTTCGTTGGAGGAGCGCGTCCGGCGCGTGGCTTCGGCGTGCGCCGCACTGCGAGAGCGCGGGCCGCGAGAGTGGCGCGAAGCTCTGGCCGCTTCGGCGGGACTCTCCTTGTCCGGTCTCGATGCCGCGTGGGAGGCGACGTTCGCGCCACTGACGGCCGACGCGCTGCGTGAAGCGCTCGGCGCCGAACGTCTCGACGATGCGTCGCTGGCTCGGTTGGGTACGCGCGTGCCGCGCAGGATCCTGCACGTGCTGTCCGGCAACGTGCTCGCGCCCGCGGCGCAGACGCTCGTGCGCGGCTGGCTCCTGGGCGCCGCGCAGTGGTTGCGACCGGCCTCGCGCGAGCCGCTCTTCGCCGTCTGCGCGGCGACCTCGTTGCGTGACATCGACGCCGAGCTCGCCGCGTGCACCGCCGTTCTGTGGTGGCCGCACGCGAGCGCCGCCGAAGCCGCGGTGCTGCGCGGCTGCGATGCCGTCACGGTGCAGGGCGACGACGCGTCCGTCGATGCGGTGCGCGAACGTGTGCGAGAGCACAAGCCGTCAGCCGTCTTCGCGGGGTATGGGGCGCGCTGGAGCGCGGCGTTGCTCTCGGCCAGCGGCCTGACCGCCGCCAACGCCGCCGGCCTGGCCAACGACGTCGCGCTCTTCGATCAGCAGGGATGCTTGTCCCCCACCTACGTCTTCGTCGAGCGCACGCCGCGCGTCGACGCATGGTGCGAAACGCTCGGCGCGGCGTTCGCCGAAGTCGAGTCGCGCACGCCGCGCGGACCGCGCACCCCCGAGATCTGCGCCGGCTTGCGCTGGTGGCACGAGGTCGCGCGCTGGAAGCGCGTGTCGGGCTCGGTTCGGGGATTCTGGGAGGACGGCGTTCGCTGGGGGATTGCGTTGACCGAGGATCCCGCCGCGCTGGACGCGACATTGGACCGCCATCTCATCGTCGTTCCGTTCGATTCGGCGGAGCACCTCGGCGCGCAGGTGGGGGAGCGTGCCGCGCGCTTGCAGGGCTTGGCGGTGGATCTGTCGGGTTGGGACCCCGAGGCGCAGACACG
>JBFJHN010000404.1:0-4080 GCA_041613275.1 Candidatus Krumholzibacteriia bacterium
CGCGGGCCGGCGCGTAGATCGACACGTGGCGGCACACCACGCGGCCGGACGTCGAGCAACAGCAGCTCGGCCGGGCCGCCCGCATAGAGAAGCACCTCGTCGTTCACCGCGTGCAGCTCGAAGTTGAGCGCCTCGAGCCCTTCGCCGACGACATGCACGCGCGACCCGACCACGGTCACCTGCGCGGCCACCTCCTGAGTCATGCACCAACCGCATGCTAGAAACGCCGCAACCGACGCGATGCGAACTCGAATGCGCGACACGATGTTCAAATGCTCCACGCTCCTCGACCGCGGTCGTCCGGGGGCAGCGACGGTCGCAGCCCGCGACGTTTGAAGACGTAACCCAATGCCATGCCGGCGACGAAGCCGCCGATGTGGGCCCACCACGCGACACCGCCGCCCGAGGCGCCGAGGCTGAGCGTGCCGCTGAACAGCTGGATGACGAACCACATGCCGAGCACGGCGAGCGCGGGCAGCTCGGCGATGCGGATGAAGTACCCGAGCGGGATGATCGTGAGCACGCGAGCCTTCGGGAACATGACCAGATAGGCGCCGAGCACGCCGGAGATGGCGCCGCTGGCACCGATGGTGGGGATCGTCGATTGCGTGTTCGTGTAAGCGTGCGCCATGGTCGCGAACCACCCGCAGAAGAGATAGAACGCGATGTACATGCGGCGCCCCACCTGGTCCTCGATGTTGTCACCGAAGATCCACAGGTACAGCATGTTGCCCAGCAGGTGCGACCAGCCGCCGTGCAAGAACATCGACGACAAGATCGTACGGGCGTCCTGCACGTAGTTACCCGGCTCGAAGTAGCGCGCCGGAATGAAGGCATGCTCCATGAAGAAACGATTCAGCGCGTCACCCAACGACAGCTCGTAGAAGAAGAGCACGACGTTGATGCCGATCAAGCCGACCGTGACGACCGGAAAGCCCAGGCGCGGATGGATGTCTCGCAGCGGGATGACCATGCGCGCGGCTTCCTCTCGCGTGGGTGGGTCGGTGCGTCGGTCTCGCCTGTGCGCCGGTTCAGAATAATGGGCCGTGCCTCGGGTCGCACGCCCTTCCTGGAGCGCGCACCGGGCCGGCGGCGCGCGCGCGAACCGCAGCCCTGCACTTCGATACGTCGTTGTCGTACGCGGAGTTCCGAGATCCTCGCGCGTCCGGCCGCGGCGCGCGCATGTGCTAGGATGCGACCTCACACAGATCCAGGAGGTCTCCGCATGCGCAAGCCGATCTCGGTTGCCGTGGCCTCGATCCTGGCCGCCCTCCTCGTTGTTCCTGGGAACGCAGCGGATCGCCTCACGGACAGGGAGTTCGCGATGCGTTCACCGGTGATCGCGCCACACGGCATGGTCGCGAGCGCACATCCGCTGGCCAGCCAGGTCGGCGTCGACATCTTGAAGGCCGGGGGCACGGCGGTGGACGCGGCCATCGCAACCAACGCCGCGCTGGGACTCATGGAGCCCACCGGCTGCGGCATCGGTGGCGACTTGTTCGCCATCGTCTGGGATGCCGAAACCCAACAATTGTACGGGTTGAACGCCAGCGGGCGTGCGGGCCGCGGCGTGACGCTGGACGAGCTGCGCGCGCGTGGCTACGAGACGATGCCGGACTACGGCGGCATGCCGGTGACCGTACCGGGCGCCGTCGACGGGTGGTTCGAGCTGCACGAGCGCTTCGGCAAGCTGCCGATGAGCGAGCTCCTGGCGCCCGCCGTTCGTTACGCGCGCGAGGGACACCCGCTGCCGCCGGTGATCGCGCATTACTGGTCGCGCGGTCCGCAGCGCTACAAGGACTACCCGGAGTTCTTGGCGACGTACGCGCCGGGAGGCAAGGCGCCTGGTGTGGGCGAGATGTTCCGCAACCCGAATCTCGCCGCCACCTACGAGAAGATCGCGCAGAAGGGGCGCGAGGGCTTCTATGGCGGCGATGTGGCCCAGCGCATCGTCGAAGCCGTGCAACAGTACGGTGGCGCGATGACGCTCGAAGACCTCGGCACGCACACGTCCACGTGGGTCGATCCGGTGTCGACCTCGTATCGAGGCTACGACGTCTGGGAGCTGCCGCCGAACACGCAGGGAATCGCCGCGCTGCAGATGCTGAACATGATCGAGCCTCACGACCTCAAAGCCATGGGACACAACAGCACCGCGTATCTGCACCTGATGGCCGAGGTGAAGAAGATCGTCTACGAGGATCGCGCACGCTACTACGCCGACCCCGAGTTCGCCACGCTGCCGCTCGAGCGCCTGGTGTCGAAGAGCTACGCGCGCGAGCGCATGAAGCTGTTCGATCCGGAGCGCGCGGCCCGCAAGGTCCCGGCGAGCGATCTGCCGCTTCGCGTCGGCGACACCACGTATCTCACCGTCGTCGACGCCAACCGCAACTGCGTGTCGCTCATTCAGAGCAACTACGCGGGCTTCGGCTCGGGCGTCGTGCCGCGCGGCACTGGCTTCTGCCTGCAGAATCGCGGCAACCTGTTCAGCCTGGATCCGACGCACGCCAACGCCTACGCGCCGGGCAAGCGTCCTTTTCACACCATCATTCCTGCGTTCGTCACCCGCGCGGGCAAGCCGGTGTTCAGCTTTGGCGTCATGGGGGGCGCCATGCAGCCGCAGGGACACGTGCAGGTGCTGTGCAACATCATCGACTTCGGCATGAACGTGCAGGAGGCCGGCGACGCGCCGCGCTTCCGCCACACCGGCTCGTCGCAGCCCACCGGCGAGACGATGCAGGACGGCGGTGCTCTGCACCTGGAGACGGGCATCGACGCCGAGGTGACGCGTGCTTTGGCGCGCAAGGGGCACCGCATCTCGGTGCTGCTGGGCGGCTACGGCGGATACCAAGGCATCTGGATCGACCACGAGCGTGGCGTGCTCCTCGGCGGCACCGAGTCGCGCAAGGATGGCGCCGCAATCGGCTACTGAGCGCGCACTCCCGCAGCGGGAGTGGGCTGGGTACATGGAAAGGAACACGTGGACGTCGAAGCACTGCGACGCGAGCACTACAACGCCACGGTGAAGGACATCCGGCACGTGAATGACGGCGTGGTCGTGCTGCGCGTGCAACCAGACGCGCCCCGCGCGGCGTTCCAGGCCGGGCAGTGGACGTTTCTGGGCTTGGGCTTGTGGGAGTCGCGCTGCGACGGTTGTCCCGACGAAACGCTGAGCGAAGAAGACAAGCAGCAGCTCCAACGGAGCGTGTATTCGTTGAGCGGCTCGATGGTGGCCGACGGTGAAGACCGCCTGCTGCGCGACGACGAAGAAGATTGGTACGAGTTCTACATCGGGCTGGATCGTGCGCGCGCCACAGGGAAGGGCGGTGCGGCTCTCGCGGCGCGCGTCTTCGCGCTGCAGCCGGGCGCGCGTCTGTTCGTCGGCAACGAGCCGCAGGGCAAGAACACGCTGAACGGGGTCGGCCCGGACGACGACGTGGTCTTCCTGGCGACGGGAACCGGCGAAGCGCCGCACAATCGCATGATCGCCGAGCTTCTACGACGTCGGCATGACGGGCGAATCGCCTCGCTGGTGACCGCGCGTCACCTCAACGACCTCGCATACCGGGAGCAGCACGAACGCCTCACCCGAATCTTCGAACGCTACCGCTGGCACGGCGTGTCGACACGCGACGCCGCTGCGCCTGGGCAGCGTTTGCAGGCCATGCTGGAAAGCGGCGAGCTCGAACGCCGCGCCGGCACGAAGCTCGATCCCGAGCGTAGTCGTGTGTTCCTGTGCGGCAACATGCAGATGGTCGGTCGGCCGCGCAGCGACGACACGGGCACGCGCACGTTTCCCGAACCCACCGGAATGATCGAGCTGCTCGAGCGCCGCGGCTTTCGTTCCGAGCCTCCCGAGCAGGCCAACATCCACTTCGAGCGCTACTGAGCCGGCGGCGCTCCTGACCTCCAGGCACCGCGCACCCCGAGCCTCTACGCATTTTGCGAGCGTTCGCGCTCCCGCGAGGGCGCATGCCTCCTCGACGATCTCCAGACGTCCGAGGCACGGCGGTTGCGGCCTGCGCCCCGTCACACCGGTTTGCACCGGGTCGCGCGTCGGGAGACGTCCCGACGCCGCAC
>JBFJHN010000405.1:0-4066 GCA_041613275.1 Candidatus Krumholzibacteriia bacterium
CGATCGCCGCGGTCACCGGCATTCCCGTGATCTCGGATTTCCGCAGCGCCGACGTCGCGCTGGGCGGGACGGGGGCGCCGCTCGTGCCGTACGTCGACTACCTGCTGCGTTGCAGCCCCGACGAGAGTCGCGCGCTGCTCAACCTGGGCGGCATCGCCAACTGGACGTACCTGCCGGCGAACGCACGGATCGAGGACGTGCTCGCCTGGGATCTGGGTCCGGGCAACATGGTCCTGGACGCGCTGGCTGTCGCGTTGCTGTCGCGCGACGCCGACATCGATGGCGCTGCCGCCGCGCAGGGCCGTGCCGACGCCTCATGGGTTGCGCGACTCCTGGAGCACGAGTTCTTCGAACGTGCGGCGCCGAAAGCCGCGGGACGCGAAGAGTTCGGCGCAGGGTTCGCCGACGCCATGTTGCGCGAGGCGCAGAAGCGCAAGGTTGCACCGCCCGACGTGCTCGCAACCGCGGTGGAGCTCACCGTGCAGGCCATCGCACGCGCACGCGTGCAGCCGCCGCTCGCCGATGCGCCGCTCGATGTGCTGTACGTTTCGGGCGGGGGGCGGCACAATGCCACGCTGATGCGCCGGCTGGCCGAGACGCTCGCTCCCGTGGACGTGCGCGGGTTCGAAGAGCTCGGCATGGACGCCGCAGCAAAGGAAGCCGTGGATTTCGCCGTGCTTGCCAACGAATCCCTGCACGGACACGCGGCCAATCTGACGCAGGTGACGGGCGCCCAGCGTCCGTGCATCTTGGGAACGCTGTCGGTCGCGGGCGCAACGCCTCGACCGCGTGCATGACCGGCGCGACCGGGCGATCGCGGGACGGGTGGGGAGGAGGAGCACGCGTGCATCCCGACAAGGCGCACTTCGAGCCTGAAAAGACCCGCGCGCACGTCCTCCGAAGGAGCCGCCGCGCACACCGCCGTGCAGTGCGCCCTTGCGTCACGGTGGCGCTGCTCGGAGCGCTCGCGTCCGGGATCGCGGGCTGTACGAAGCCGGTGGCGCCGACGCCCGAGCCCCAGGTTGCCGAGCGCACGCCGACACGGCCTGCGCCGAAGCGACGTGCGCCGCAGCGCGGGGTCCCGTGGATTCGCGTGGCGCTGGCCGAGGGCGCGGAACGCGTCACGCTGGAGCTCGAATCGCCGGCGCTCCTGCGCTGCTGCGGCGGTCAGACACGCGCCTGGAGCGCGGGCGAGCGCCTCGAGGTGACGCGCGAGGAAGACGTCGTCGTGCTCCGGGCGCGCGACGGCACTGACGCACGCAGCCGACGGGCGCTGCGTATCGAGCCCACGCACCCACGCGGGGTCATTCGCTTCGGCGAGCACACGTACCACGGCGTCTTCGAGGTGATGCCCGGGCCTCACGGCTTGACCGTGGTGAACGAGGTGCCGCTCGAGACCTACCTGCGCGGCGTGGTTCCGTGGGAAATCGGTTGGCAGGACCCGCAGCGTCGCTCGGCCGTGGAGGCGCAGGCCATCGCCGCGCGCACGTACGCGTACAAACGGCTCGGCCAGCACGCCGACGCCGGGTTCGACGTGTACGCAGACGTCAGCGACCAGATGTACCAGGGCACGACGCGAGAGGACTCGGTCGCGAACCGCGCAATCCGCAGCACGCACGGCACCGTGCTCATGGCGGGCGACCAGCTGGTCGAGGCCTACTATTGCTCGACGTGTGGCGGACACACGTCGCGCATCGAAGCGGTATGGCCCAAGCCCGCCGAAACGTACCTGCGCGGGCTGCGCGATCGCGCTCCGGAAGGCGGCAGCGCCTTTTGCGCCACGTCACGCCACTTCCGCTGGCAGGAGGCCTGGAGCGGGCGCGAGCTGGAAGACCTCCTGCAGGAAACGCTGCCTCCCGAGCTGGTGCCGGCGCCCGAAGCGCCGCTCGGCGGACTGTTGGACCTGCGCATCGACACCCACGACGAAACCGGGCGCGCACACGAGCTGGTCGTCGAGATGACCAGCGGTACGTACCGCGTCGCCGGCGATCGCATCCGTTGGGTCCTGCGTCCGCGCGACCGCAGCATCTTGCGCAGCACGTTGTTCAAGCTCGACGTGGAACGCGACGGAGCGGGCGCCATGGTTCGCGTCATTGCGCGCGGCGGCGGCAATGGACACGGCGTCGGCATGTGCCAGGTGGGAGCGCTCGAAATGTCACGCCGTGGGTACGACGCCTCGGCGATCCTGGCACACTACTATCCCGGAACCGAGCTGCAGCGACTCTACACGCCTTGAGGTCAACCGCGCACCTCGCGCAGCCAGCCGATCGCGCGCGCCCATGGTTCCTCACGCCAGCCGGGACGTGGCGCGCTCAACAGCGGAGTGCTCGCGTGGTCGGCGTCGAGCTGGGCGACGCGCACGCTGCAGGACAAGGTGCGACGACCGAACTGAGCCGGCAGCGGAATGCCCGCGATGCAGGCGTAGGTCATCAACGAGAAGTCGACGCCGTCTTCTGCAGCCAGCGCCAGGCTGCTGCCCGGCAGCGTGTCGGCGGCTTGCAGCTCGATGCGTCCGAAGCGGTCGGGCGACCACACCAGCCGGGCGTAGCCGCGAACCCGACGTGCGCGCAGCCATTCCAGCCCGCGCTCGAGGATTTCGTGTCCTTCGACGCTGGTCACCACGACGTGCGGGGGGACGCCTGCAACCCAGGTCAGAACGCACGCGGCGTTGCAACGGCCTTCGCCGTCGAGCGTGACCTGCATGTCGAAAGCGGGCTCGCCGCGCACCAGCGCGCGCCGCACCGCGTTCTCGACCGGAAGCTCGTGTGTGTTTGCGTCGTGCGCGCCGAGCGGCATGAGGTGTGCCAGCGCGAAGTGCGGCGCGAGCGTTTCGTGAGCGTGACGCAGCAACTCGCGCGCACGCGTCGTGCCAGGGATCAGCACGGGTTTGGGCTCGACGCGGGCCGCCAGTTCGAGCAGCCGCGCCAGCCAGCGATCGGGACGCGAGCGCAGCGATGGCATGCGATGACGCGTGACGCCACGCGCGTAGGCCGCCGGCTGCAGCGCATCGTCGTAGATCACGTGCAGGGGCACCGCGTGTCGACGCAGGCGACGCATTGCGAAACCCGTCCACGCGTCGGGGTCGAGCCAAACGACGGGATGCGCACGGCCGGCTCCGATCCCGCTCGCTCGCGCGTCCTGAGGCGGCTCCGACGAACTCTCGCACGCCGCTTCGCCACGCGTCCCGGAGGCGTCCGGAGACGGCCGGGGAATGCCGGTCGTCGGCTCTGCAGCCAGGATCTGGTCGAGGATCTTGCGCTCGCTGTCGCTCAAAGGGCCTCCAGACGCCGCGTGAGGCTCGAACTGCGGCTTCACGCACGGAGCGTGCCGGCGGGGCGGGCGTTGGGGACCGCGTTATCGGAAAGGCGTGTCGGCTGGGCTTGGCGTATCGGCGCGTACGCTCGTGCGGTCGTCGTCACGTTCGATACGGCCAGGAACGCTTCGGGGCACGTGCATGCTGGCGCGTCGCACGGGGAGCGCTCGTTGACAGTGGCGAGTCGATTTGTTAGCTTCCGTCGGCTCCGCGCAGCTTTTTGTCTCGAGGGGACGTAGTTCAGTTTTGGTTAGAACGCCGGCCTGTCAAGCCGGAGGTCGCGGGTTCAAGTCCCGTCGTCCCCGCCACGTTTCTCAAGAGGCCCCGCCCGCCGGGGCCTTGTCGTTGCGGCGCAACAGCAGCAGCGTGCGATCGTCCGGCGCGCTGCCGCCCTCGAGAAACGTGTCCACCCGCGCAAACACTTCGCTCGTGATCTCCGCCACCGGCTGATCCCAAAGCTCTTGCAGCAAAGATTCCAGCGATTGCTTCTCGCCGAAGAACACCGGGTCGGTCTCGTCGGTGTGCGGCACGTGCGCTTCGGGGATGCCGTCGCTCCATGCCGCGAACATGGCGTCGGGCGGGATCTCGACCGTCGCCGATGCGAACGTCATGCCGGGGAGCAATCCGACGGGAGGCCCGGTCGACTCGAGGTGCACCTGTTCTCCTCCAGCCTGCATGATCACGGGCGCTTCATGTCCGGCGTTGACGTACGTCAACGTGTGCTCTGCGGGATCCAGGATGCCGATGAACATC
>JBFJHN010000406.1:0-4061 GCA_041613275.1 Candidatus Krumholzibacteriia bacterium
CACGCGCCGAACGTGCTGGAGACGCTCGGCTGCACCGTCCACAAGCTCTACTGCGAGCCCGACGGCAACTTCCCCAACCACGTCGCCGATCCCACGGTGCCCGCCTTCATGGAAGACGTGTCGCGCCGCGTGCGCGAAAGCGGCGCCGACGTGGGGATCGGTTTCGACGGCGACGCCGATCGCGTCGGCATCGTCGACGAGACGGGCCGGCTTCTGTTCGGCGACGAGCTGCTCATCCTGTACGCGCGCGCCATGCTGCCGCAGCGGCCCGGGCCGGTCGTGTTCGACGTGAAGTGCAGCCAGGCGCTGGTCGACGAGGTGCAGCGTCTGGGCGGCAAGCCCGAGATGTGGCGCACGGGCTACCCGCACATCCAGACACGCATGCGCGACACCGGCGCCCACCTGGCAGGCGAGATGAGCGGCCACATGTATTTCGCCGATCGTTACTTCGGCTTCGACGACGGAATCTATGCCGCCTGCCGCGCGCTCGAGATCCTCGCGGCGGAATCCACGCCGCTCCGCGCGCGCCTGGCTGGCGTGCCACGCTACGTTTCGACGCCTGAGATTCGCGTCGACTGCACGGACGACGCCAAGTTCGAGATCGTCGACGCCGTGTCGCGCCACTTTCGGGCGCGCTACGAGACCATCGACGTCGACGGCGTGCGCATCCTCTTCCCCGGCGGCTGGGGGCTCGTGCGCGCCTCGAACACGCAGCCCATCCTGGTGGTGCGCTTCGAGGCCGACACCGCCGAACGCCTCGACGAGATCCAGGGCATCGTGCGCGACCAGCTGCGCAAGTTCGAGCACGTTCGAGTCGACTTCTGACGTGATGGACTTCCAACGACTGCGCGTGGCGCTCGTCCACGACTGGCTCACCGGCATGCGCGGCGGTGAGAAGTGCCTCGAGGTGCTCTGCGAGCTGCTGCCGCACGCCGATCTGTTCACGCTGCTGCACAACCGTGGCAGCGTCTCGCCCACCATCGAGGCGCACCGCATCCGCACCAGCTTCGTGCAGCGCCTGCCGCGTGCGGCCACCGGCTATCGCAGATACCTGCCGCTGTTCCCCCGCGCTATCGAGAGCTTCGACCTGGGCGCCTACGACCTCGTGGTCTCGTCGAGCCACTGCGTGGCCAAGGGCGTACGCGCGCGCGGCCTGCACGTCTGCTACTGCCACACGCCGATGCGCTACGTGTGGGATCAGTTCGACGCCTACTTCGGTCCCGGCCGTGCCGGCCCGGCGACGCGTGTCGCGGCGCACCTCGTGCGTCGCCCGCTGCAGCGCTGGGACGTGCGCAGCGCCGAGCGCGTGCAGCGTTTCGTGGCCAACTCCGAGACCGTGCGCCGACGCATCCGCACGCACTACGGGCGCGACGCCCAGGTCGTGTATCCGCCGGTCGACTGCGAGGCCTTCGCAGGCATCCGCGCGCCCGTCGGAGACTTCTTTCTCATGGTTTCGGCGCTGTCGGGGTACAAGCGCGTCGACCTCGCCATCGACGCCGCACGCCAGGCCGGAGTGCGCCTGCGTATCGTCGGTCAGGGTCCGGATGCGGCGCGCCTGGCGCGCCGCGCCGCGGGCGCGCGCGTCGAGTTCCTGCCGTGGCAGACGCCCGAGAATCTGGCACAGCTGTACGCCGGGTGCCGCGCGCTGGTGTTTCCGGGTGAAGAGGACTTCGGCATTGCACCAGTCGAAGCCATGGCGGCGGGGCGACCGGTGATCGCGCTCGCGAAAGGCGGCGCCACCGAGACGGTCGTGGAGGGGCGCACCGGGCGCTGGGTCCCGTCGCTCGCGCTCGACGCGTGGGCCGACGCTCTGCGCACGTTCGACGCCGACGCCTTCGATCCGGACGAGCTGCGCGCGCACGCGCGCCGGTTCGATCGCCCGCGCTACGCGGAATCGATGCGCGCGCTCCTGGAACGCGACTGGTCGGAATGGGAGGCGACGGGCACGCTGGCGGGCTGAGGCGCGGCAGACGCTCAGGTCCCGTGCACGTCGGTTTCGGCCTTCTCGCCCACGTACCAGATGCCGGCCTTCTCGAGCGCCGCGGGCTCCGGGCGCACGTCGTGCGGGAGCTCCTGCACGTCGATGCGGAAGAGCTCGTCGACGTCGTGCAGCGCGAACCCGTCGCGCTCCAAGCGCGTCTCGAGCAGCTCGCGCGCGGCGCGCCGGCTGTCGGCGGTGAGGAAGAACTCCTGCATGAAGTGGCGGCTGCGGCGCCGCGACGCTCGCGCCTTTCGGGCGGGTGCGAAGGTCACGATCGCACGCCACGCCACCAGGCCAAGCGGGTTGCCGTCGCCATCGACGTTCTGCTCCTCGTCCTGCTGCAGCTCCATGCCCAGGAGATGACGCACGGCATCGGCTACGTTCAGATAGTCGAACTGGGCGCCGCGCAGACCGCGATACTGCGTCAGCGCCAGATGCGTGTGGGAACGTTCGTAGAAGTATTCGAGCTTGCACGACTCGAGACCGTGGGCGCGCAGGACCTCCGTCACCGGCCCGATCTCGGGCGAGAACACCACGATCTCCTTGTGATCGGCCATGAAGATCTCGATGGGAACCTCGTGCCCGAAGGCGCCGAACCCCAGCATGCCGTCTTCGGCGAACATAAACTCGTAGGCACGGAACACCTCGAGGAACTGCTCGCGATCCACGACCGTGTCGCTGACGAAGACATCGCGCTCCGTGTAGACGTCCTCGGAGGCGCGCTCCATCACGGGGTGCACCTGCTCGGGCAGCAAGCCGCACAGATCGACGAACACGGGCACGATCTTCTCGGCGCTCAGCATCACGACCGTGCGGTAGCGATCCCCCATGGGATCGTCGCCCTCCGGCGTGAAGTAGTCGGACTCGTATCCCTCCGGCTGCTCGTAATCCTCGTCCGGGAAAGCGCCGTATGGGTACAGGAATCCCCCGACCTTCTTGCGGATGAGCGGCAGAAGCTCGTGAGCCATCGACAAGAACGTCCTCCGCTCAGTAGGCGTTGCGGCGCGAGAGCACCGAGCGCAGCGTCATGACCAGGATCTTCACGTCGAACGCCAGCGACCAGTTCTCGACGTAGTGGATGTCGAAGCGCGTGCGCGCTTCGAGCGGCGTGTCGCCACGCAAACCGTTGACCTGGGCCCAGCCCGTGATCCCGGAGCGCACCTTGTGGCGCTCGAAGTAGCGCGGGATCGTGCTGCGGAACTGCTGCACGAACACCGGGCGCTCCGGGCGGGGTCCCACGAGACTCATGTCCCCGCGCAGAACATTATAGAGCTGAGGCAGCTCGTCGAGGCTGTAGGTTCGCAGCCAACGCCCCACGCGGGTGCGCCGCGGGTCCCCTGCCTTGGTGAACACCGGTCCGCTCGCGTTCTCCGCGTCCACGCGCATGGTGCGGAACTTGAGCATGTCGAAGACGCGTCCGTCGCGCCCGACGCGCGCTTGCCGGAACAGCACGGGTCCCGGCGACGACAGACGCACCGCCAGCGCGATGCAGGCGAGCACGGGCAGGAGCGCAATCAGCAGGAACCCTGAAACGGCCAGATCGAAGCTGCGCTTGAACACGCGATGGATTCCGGACAGCGCCACCTGCCGCAGCTCCATGAACGGCAGGCTCTCGACGTGCGCGAGCCGCAGACTGCTGGCCCGCACGTCGTCGAGATCGGGCACCAGCACCACGCGCACCTGGGAGTCCGCCAGCGATTCGAGGATCGGCAGCAGCTGCTGGACCTCGCGGAAGGAAAGCGTCACGAGCACCAGGTCGACGTGGTGACGGTCGACGAGCTGCGGCAGCGCGTCGAAGCTGCCCAACACCGGGAGGTCGCTCGCGTCGTCTTCGGGCCGCAGCACCTCGCCGACGACCATCATGCCCAGCCCTGGACGTGCGCGCAGGGTGCGCAGCACGCTCTCGCGCATGCGCCCACGCCCGACCAGCGCCACACGTTCCAGCCCCACGCCCATCGAGCGCGCAATCAGGTGCAGGTAGCGCGCGAACAGGCGTCCACCGAGCATGAGCACGTAGCTGGCGACGGCGAAGCCGACGACGAAGGTGCGGGAAAAAGAGTAGCCACGATAGAAGAAGGCC
>JBFJHN010000407.1:0-4052 GCA_041613275.1 Candidatus Krumholzibacteriia bacterium
GGGTCGTCGACCCGGAAAGTGCGCACGCCGCTGTCGAGGACGGCCTCACGGAACCCTCGCGCCGGATTGTTCACCAGCACGCGAACGTCGCCTGCGGGCTCGTGCACCACCCAGCGTCCCCGGGCGAGCTGCAATCGGGACGCGCCAACGGGTGCGTCGGGCGTGCTTCCCACGTACCAGAGTTTGTTCTCGTCCAGCCGCGCGATGGCGCCGCCCGTGAGGTTGAGCAGATACGCGGGCACGACGAGGGTCTTGTCCGTTCGACGAATTCCGATGCGCTCGCTCTCGCGATTCACCCACATTCGGCTGTTGAAGAAGTAGGGCACGTCTCCCGAAATGTTGCAGCGCTGGAAGCGGTTCCGGAACGCCGGCATGTTCTCCATGCCCTCGACATACGCGCTGGGCTCGTAACCTCCCGGTGTCCCGAAGAGCATGAGATCGGGGTTGCGTGACAGCACGTAGTCGGCGTCGCGCGTTTCGTGCCCGAGCTTCCCCTGCCCCCACTCCTCCGAGCGCACGCGGGCGATGTGCCGATCCGACAATCCGAACATGTCGAGACAGTCGATCTCGGCCCAGTAGGGGACGGCACCCGCGGCCATGATGGCCAACAGGGGCTCCTGCTCGCCGAAGCCATCCTTGAGCGCTCGGCCGATGACCTCGCCGTTCCACTCCCAGCGCTCGAGCTTGGCGCGCTGGTTCTCGGTGATGCCGAACTGGTTCCACGCAGAGAAGGCGAACCCCACGGTCAGCGCCATCCCGACGAGACGCCGTCTGCGGCGCATCCAGCCCGTGGCAGCCGCCGCGTCGAAGCCCAACGCCAGCGTCATCGCGACGCACAGAACGACCGGAAGCAAGCGCCGCCAGGCCGGAAAGAGATCGCGACCCACAATTGCAATGTAGGCCAGCCAGGTGAAGGTCAATGCGACGAGCAGAACGGCCCGGACGCGTGTGGGACGGTGCACCAACAGCGCCATCATGGTGACGATCGCCACCTCTCCCCACGGACGCATGGAGGAGAATCCGCCGAGCATGTACTGCAAGCCGCTCGCGAAGCGTGACGACGATGTCGTCAGCTTGGCGCGCGCCACGTTCGGCAACCAGTCGTCGTAATAGACGATGCGAAAGATCTCCTGGCCGAAGAGCACCAGAAGCGGGATTGCGAGGAGCGCTGCGCACTGCGTCGCCGCGCGGCGATTGCATCCACCCGCCCACCACCACCATACGGCGACGACGAACACCAGAAGTGGGGTGTCGAGTCGCACCAGACACAGCACGCCGAGAACGAGTCCCGGAGCCCACAGGTCGCGCGCCGACGACACGCCGCGCGCCTGCAGACGGAAGAGCCACACGATGCTCCACGCGAGAAGCGCGGCAACGAGCGGGTGCTCGAGCCCCGCCAACGTCCAGGCGCCAACGGAAGCGCTCATCACCCACAGCGCGCAGGCGAGCGCTGCCGCGGGCGCGGACCACGTGCCGCTCCGTACCGCCGCCACGCAGAGCGCGAGCACCACGCACACCGAAGACACGGCACCCAGCGCACGCGCCGCCACGATCACGTCCGCACCCCAGCGAGCCGCGCCGGCCAGCACGAGCGTCCACAGAAAGTTCGAGTAGCCTTCGACGGGTGGACCGGAGGTCCACGTGAGACCCATACCTTGCGCCAGGCGCTTCGCGTATCGAAACGAGATGAACGCGTCGTCCGGCACGAACGGATAGTAGTACGCGGCGTGCAGCGCGAGCACGACGACGCTGGACATCGCGACGGTCGTTATCGCTGTGGATCGGCCCAAGCGGAATCTCCCAAAGCTCGACGCAGCTGCTCGAGCACGTCACGCGCACGCGGATCTCCCAAGCCTTCGGCAACCTCGAAGTGCTTGCGAGCCTCGGTGAGCCGTCCGGCCTTCAGCTGCACGGCCCCCTGCGCCGCGTGCAGCTCGTGGCGATCGGGCACGAGCTCTGCCATGAATCGCAGCAGCTCGAGCGCGAACGCGCGATGACCGGCCTTGTCCTGGTCCAAGGCGTGGCGCGTGACCTCGAGAGCATAGTCCGGAGGCACGTAGCCCACGCGGTAGGCTTGGGGCATCTCCAGCAGCGAGCGAAGCACCGGCTTGGCCTTCTCGAGCTCGCGTCGCGCGATGTACGCCAGCGCCGCCTCCCACAGGATGGTCGGGCCAGCGCCCGCGCCGAGGTGCTCGTAGACCTGCACGAACTCGTCCGTGGACACGACCGCATAGTCGCGATGATTCCGCGCGAGCGCGCCATACCGCCCCAGGTTCAGCTTGAGGATCTCGATCCAGCGCTGACCATCGAGCAGCGGGCCGCGGGTGACCGTGCGCATCGCGTCGTAGAGCTCCCGAACCGTCGGGTCGCGAATCTCGTTGCGATCCACAGTCAAGGACAGCAGGTACCCGGACGGCAGCATGCGCGCGTAGTGACCGACGCGCCACTGCTCGACGTTTGCAACCGGCAGTCGTGCCAGCAACGGATCGGATAGCCCGTAAGCGTCGACCACGTGCAGATGGGGGCCTGCGAGCAATCCGCTGCGGCCCACCGCCCACGCGATCTTCAAGCGCGTGGAATCCGCCGCACGCAGAGCACGCAAGGCATCCATATCCGCGCCGGGTTTCGGCGCCGTCGGTTTCTCGTTCAGCAAACCGTACTCGCGGAAGTACATCCAGCGCTCATCCGCGATGCCGGCGTGTCTGCGGTACTCGGAGAACGTCTCGCGCCCGTGATCCCGCCCGCTGAGCAGCGGCGGGCGCGGGGAGAGAAAGCCCAAGACCACGAGAACCAGCGGAATGCCGAAACGCCAGCGCCCGACATGCGCGCCGGCCGGAAGCGCCGAGCCAGCGCACAGAACCAGCGCGACAAGAAAGGGCAGCGCCAGAAAACGCCCGCGCATGAAATCGCCGCCCACGAATGCGACGTACGCAAGGTACAGCACCACCCCCACGACGCACGCCCGCGAGGCGCCGCGCGTTCGCACCCAAGCCCACGCCAGACCCGCAAGCGTGATCCAGAAGGTCAAGGGCTCACGCAGCAACGCGTCGAGATAGTAGCGCCCGCCTTGCGCCACCAGCGCCGCGCGTGGGATGCCGGTGGACAGCTTCGCCACCGCCGAGTTGGGAATCAGGGAGCCGTAGTACACCAACGCAAACGCCAGCCAGCCCACGAATGGAAGCACACCGAGCGCCGTCCGCCGCACCCGCGAAGCGAAGCCCGGGTCGCGGCGCGACCGCCACAGCTCGTAGCCGACAACGGCCCCATAGATCCACAGGTGGTCCATGCGCGTGACGCAACCCAGTGCCGCGAGCATTCCCAACCCGAACCACCACGCGCTCGAACGGCGTGCATCGAGGACCCACCAGGCAAACGCGGCAAACAAGGCGAACGAGAGCGGGCCCTCGAGACCCGACGTCGAGTAGGCCACGAACGCGGGCGACAGGGTGACGGCCAGTCCGGCGACGATGGCCGCCCACAAAGAAGACGCCCGCACAAAGAGCAGCCAGGCAACGGTTGCGACGGACAAGATGGCGCAAACGACGATCGTCGTCCGAAACAGCTCACCCGAGATGAACGTGACCGCGGAGAGAAGCAGCACCCAGAGCGGATGCGTGAAGGATTGCACGCGCTCGGCGACGTTCCAGCGCAGTCCGTACCCGTGCGTGAAGTTGTCGACGGTTCGCAAGCTGATGTAGGCGTCGTCACACAGCCACGCCGTGCGAATCACGACGATGGCGAAAACGGCCAGCAACAAGGCACGGGTTCCAAGGTCGAGGCCACGGGGCGGTGGCGGTGCCGGTGCCACGCCGCCAATCGATTCGGAGGACGAAGAGTGCCGCAAGCTCGGGCGCGCCGCTTTCGCCCGGGATTCTCGCCGCTTCGGTCCTGACAAGGGATCCCCTCTGGCGCGCGCCCATTCCCATTGAACACGAGCCCAATCCCCAACTCAAGACGTCACGAAACGGTTCGTGCGGCGATGCGAATGTGCTCCAAGTGGTGCTTCCCGTGCCACGCGTAGATCCCAACGTTCTCGGACAAACGGACGACAC